>VGZI01000010.1 GCA_016872605.1 Planctomycetota bacterium | reverse complement strand
AGCCGTGCCATTCGGCGGCGTCTGTTTCATCGGTCTCATCCTCATCCCCTTCAACGGTGACGATGAGCCGAAAATCCTCCGCTAGCCAAACACATCAATCTGTCTCAGGGGTGCTGACGGGGAACAGGTTCAAGAGCGGCCCGTTGCCACCACATCCTAGGTTGACCACCGTCTCGCGCCGCTCTCTGATCAAGTCGACAAACCCGAGTCCGGGAGCGATGTCGGCACCCCATGTGAAAGAATCGCCGAGGGCAATGTCACCACCCTTTGGTGCTTCCCATACCTCGTCCGGGTTGTTAAACCCGTAGCGATCTGTCAGGAGCTCGCTTACCCCACCATTCGCCGAGAAAAAAGAGCGAATGGCCGTACCGAAACCACTTCGCGGGCCTGTTTCGACAAGGCGATCGTGCAATGCGCGTGCGTAAGCCGTTCCTAGCCCGAAACTCACGTAGTTATTGAGTGCCGGAGCCCAGTAGAGGCGGTTTTTCGAAATACCTGATACCGGCAAGAGTTCCTCGCTTCCCGCGTCGATGGGTGAGCGCACTTCCTTGCTTGGTGCCGCTTTCAACAGCGAGCGGCCGCAAATATACGGAAAAGCGGCAAGACCGGAAGCCCGATCTTGAAGAGCAAAGTCGAGGACCTTGAACGAATGGCCGTCGGCGATTTCCGCACCTCTACCTGGCGAAAGCTGTTGAAGGCTTGTTTCGACAAGCAATAACGCAATAGTTCCGGAAACGGTGCAGGCGAGGAGCGAAAGTTGAGCGTTTCGTTTCCATGAAACACTCCAACAGTAGATAAGTCCCAGGCCAGCGGGCGCGGCCACGTAAACGCCCTGCTGTACGACTCCAGTCGCGTACTGCGGCGAGAATGTCGCGTAAACTGCCCAAGAAATAAGTGCGAATCCGAGGCCAAGAAGTAGGACCAAGGGGAACCGCCTGCGCAACGAGAGAATCGTTCGTTGAAAATTCTGGCGAAAGTCACTGTTTTCGAACAAGAGTTGACCTACTTTTTCTTCGCGGAGATCACCAATTGCGAGTGGAACTGGCTAGGGTAGACGAGATCCGGGTGCATGTAGTCGACGCCGTCGTCCAGCACGGCGACACGCACGCCCAAGCCGGTGTAGTCGAACCACGCGGCGGTCGTATTCAGGCTGCCGAGCGAGCCAGACAGGTGCGATTGCGCGCCGAACTGCGGATCATTCGGGATCAGCGCGCTATCAGCATCGCCTAAGCGGATCTCGCTCGGCTGCTTCGTCATGCCACTTCGAATTCTATCAACTATACGTGAGCGGTCGGTTACCGGGTATTCGGAGGCCCCGGCCGCTACCAATTAGTTAACGTGGGGTGATATCTAAGATTTGGGCAGTTGAACCCCGCTTGACGCTAGGCGTGGGGCGACCGTTCGGGTTCAATCGCTCGACTCGTCGCGAGGGAGTCTTCAGGCAGCGTCACCTTCCATCCCTTGAGAAAGCTTCATAGATCTCAGCATACTTTCTGAGCATGGCTCCCAACGAATAGTTGGTGACAATCCTGTTGCGCGCGCGCGTGCCAAGTTCTTGCCGCTGCTTTGGGCTCAGAAGACTCAGTTCTTCCACTGCAGATGCCAGCGCAGGCGGCGATCGGGGACGGACAGTCCGTCCTGCATCGGCGACGATGAGCGCCGAATCGCCAACGTCAGTTGCGACGCAAGGTACACCGCACGCCATTGCTTCGCCGATAGAGTTGCTGAAGGACTCGCCGACCGAAGAGGACACCGCTACGTCGAATGCAGAAGTTACTTGCTCGATATCGTTGCGAACACCCAGCAGATGGACGGCAGTCCCCAGACCGGCGTCCTTTACCCATCCTGCGAGTTCAGGGTTCGTGGGCTCGACATTCTCCCCGCAAAGCACGAAATGCGCCGAACCGTGCATTCGACTGTTGAGTATGCCTGCGGCTCCGACGAACGATTGATGGTCCTTGTGAGGATGAAGGCGACCCACCAATCCCACGATGAAGGCATCTCTCGGAATACCGAGTTCGGCACGAAGCCTTTCGCGCGCCGCAGGGTAGGGCCGGAACCGTTCCACATCTATTCCGTTGGGCACGATAATCAACTTGTCGGCAGCATAGCCAATCTGCGCGTGCGTCCGCGCGGCGACATGTGAATTGCAAATTATTCGCCTAGGGAGCCGATGCGAGAGCCGCGCGCAGAGTTTGGCGACCCAACGCGTCTGCCATTTGACGTGGGCGGCGCTGAGGTCGACGTTGCGGACATTCCAAATGCAAGGGATGCGGTGGGCAAAGTGCGAAGCCAACCCGCCAAGTAGGTCGCCATGGTACATCCAGGTTTGGACCACCTTGGGAGCGCGCCCTCGCAAGTACTGGATTAGTCGGAAAAGGCCGGCGGGATCCGGTACCCCGGGTGCCATGCCAAGGGCCGTTACCCTAACGTTTGTCTGCTGAAGCTGCCGCCCGACATCGCCGGTGTCGGTGAGCGAAACGACGTCCATTGGGAATTCGTCGGAAAGGCCCCGAACGACGCTGGCCAAGATCGTTTGGGCACCCCCGACCGGCAAGGCGGTGATGACGTGGCAGACACCGCCCGAGAAAGGTCTGTCGTGAGTCATGGTTCCCGTTGGTGACCTTTGAACCGCCGAGCCAACCCGGTTGCGCCGTGCGCTCGCCGGCTGAAAGGCGAACGTGGATGCAATTGACGGCGGAGTTTGCTATTACCGCAACAGGGGGCGCGCTGACCGCGCCCCGTCATCACCCGTAGCGACATGAATGACGTGGACGCCAAGACTCAACGCGAAATTTTGTCCGCGCCCTCTCGGAGCGACGACCGGATCATCGACCTCCGGTACCTCTTCCCGATCGTTCGCCGGTGGTTCTGGGTCGTGGCGTTGGCCGTAACCATCGCGGCGACGCGCGGGCTCTGGGACATGCACAATTATCAACCCACGCATGTGGCGACGATGATCGTCGCTCCGCTCGACGGGGGTGACAACATTGGTACCGAGGGCGGCGGACTGCAGGGAGCGCTGCTGAACCTTGGATTCGGACAAGCGACCAGGTCCGGAACGCAGTTCGATCGGTTTGTCCACTCGGTATCGACCATAACCCTCGCGAAACGATTGCAAGAGAAGTACGGCGTGCTGCAGATAGTCTACAAAAGCGCCTGGGACGAAACGACTCAGTCGTGGCGCGAGCCCACAGGACAAGCGCACGAACGGTCCGAGCGTGCACGACGTTTTTTTAACCTCGCCGGATGGTCGCCGCCGGATCTAGAGGACCTGGCCAAGTATCTCGGTGCCAAGTTTGAAGTGAAGGAAATCAAGGGGACATCATTCAAGAGCATTTCGTTTGCACACCCCGATCCCGATCTCGCATTGTATCTGTTGAAAATTGTCCTCGACGAGGCGCTGGCCAAGATGCGCGAGGACAGCCAAAAGCAAATCGTCGAGCAGAAGCGCTACCTGGAGGAACGCCTCAGCAAGACCACAATGGTCGACCTGCGCGCGTCGTTGGTTAGCTTGCTGGCGACCGAGGAGCGCCGCGCGATGATGTTCCAGGGCGACGCGCCCTTCGTCGTGCGCGTGATCGATCCTCCCTACAGCTCTAAGTTCCTGTCGCAGCCCGACAAGATGCGGCTAGTGCTCTTGCCGGCGTTTATAGCGTTTGCCGCCTCGCTGTCGCTCATCGTCCTGATTGCGTTCCTGCGTAACGAGTAATGTTGGTGCCTGATGGCTAGATCCGAGGTGCGGACAACCCGGATCACGTGGGGGATCTTCTACGCGTTCCTGTATTTCTACCGCTGCGCCTACTCCGTCCTTGGCGAAGTGCTCGTAATGCGCGTCACCCCAATTTCGGATACGCGCGCCTACCAAACGGGAACCTTTGAGCAAGCCGAATACTGGGAAACGTTTGGCGTCGACTCTCTAACCGAGTGGGGTCAAACGATCCTCGCGACGGGCATTACGGCCTGGATCGGAAGCGTATTCGGACGCGTATTCGGCGGCAATCCGATCCTCATCAACATCGGATTCCAGACGATCGCTTTCGTTGGTTTGGTGCGGCTCCTGAGCGCTGTCTCGGGGCCGAAGCGGAAGTATGCGGCGGCCCTCGTCCTTCTCCCGTCGTTTTCGCTGTGGACGTCGATTGCGTCCAAAGAAGCGATCGTGACGATGGCGCTTACGATTCTCTCAGCGTACATCGTCAAGATGTATGACCACCGTGGCCGATTAGGGCCGATGGAATTGTTCGCGGCCGTGGTCTTATATGTCTTTAAGGCCCACTATTTGGCCGCTATCGCTTATTTCTGGACCGTTACGGTCGTCGGACGCTTCTTTCGACAACGTGCAGCGTTCGCGCTTGTCGCCGGGCTCGCCTCGCTCACGGTGCTTTACGTCGTGCGCGATAAAGTCGACCGCATGGCAGACAGCGTCCAGACCTTGATCCTTACCGGCACCAATTTTGGCCGCAGTACGCGTGCCGAGCTGTTTTTTGTCGACCCCTACGACGTTTTTTGGCGCGCACCGGAGGGGATGCTTCGGGCCTTTTTCGGTCCCTCCCTCGAGCAGGTCGGCCTCAGCCCGCTTCACATGATCGCGTTCCTCGAAAGCTCGGTCTTGATCGCGGTTCTTGGCTTCCTAGCGCTGCGAGAATTGCCGAGGTTGCCGGCCTACTCGGTGATCGTTGCTTCTTTCGTGTTGTTCTGGATTGGGTTCGTGAACTACCCGGTCGGCGTCATGAATCCGGGATCGGCAATACGCTATCGGAGTGGGTGGGTGATCTTGGTGATCGTGGTGTGTGCGACATTCCTCTCCCGGCAGGTGTACATACGTTGGGTGCAGACGTCGCGAGCACGCTCAAGCAGCCGAGACAAGACGCCGGTGCTTGAGCACGTAAGCCCAGGGTCGCCGCAGATACTCAAGCCCGAACACGGCTAGGATCACAAAGCAAGGCTCGATCGGCAGCCGATAGCGTGGCCCGCCGTAGTAGGCGTGGGCGGCCATTATGTACACGATCGGTGTCAGCGAAAGCAGTAGCACACCGTAACGTCGATAGACGATACAGCCAACGATACCTATCAATGCCAAAACCTTCAGGCTCAACGAAAAGCCGATGAATAGGAATTTTACCGCCCAATAAAACAGTGGCTCATTCTGCGGCAGGCCGTCGATTTCATCCTCTTTGCCGAGCGCTTTGAACAGTTCTCCTTCGCCGCCCGAGAGCAACGTCCATTTCCAGTTCTGGAGAGCGGCAGCAACGTGCGTCGACAAACCGTACTGCTTCACCTGTCGATAGCGTTCTTCGGCAATCAACTTCTGTTGCTGATTGCGGGATAGGCTGTCCCATCCTGTGGTCACGGCTGCGACTTGCGCGAGATGGGCCCTGTCGTACTCATTTTTCATGTCCTTCCGGGGGGCGGAATCGTAACCGGAGAACAATATGGCGGTCATCGGCGCGTCTCGTCTTTTGGTGAACTCCAACGTGGCGTGAATATCGCGAATCCACTGGCTGCGGATATCCCACCCCGTCAAGCTCCATCCTTGACCGTTAGCCGCCATGTACAAGAACCATGGCAGGACAAGCGCCAGCCCGACCGCGCCGGCGATGATACCATCGCGTAACGCGAGCAAGGGGCGTCGGCGGTTATCGGCGAGCATGCCGAGGAGAACGAAGGCGATCGGCAGCGCATAAATCAAGTGCTCGCTTACCGGCCTTACCATCGTCGCCAAGCCGAGGCTGGTGCCGCCGATCACGGCTGTCGCCAGGCGAGGGCGTCGGAGATAGGAGAACGCGGCCAGGAGGGTCACCGCTAGGAACGCGCTGAATACCAGGTCGGTCCGCGGCTGAACCGCCACGAACCAGGCATTCGGGTTGAATGCCGTGAGTGCCAGACCCGTCAGAGCCGGCCCGCGACCCAGTGGGCTAAGGATGACGGCGACGGCGATGCCGCAGGAAAAAAGCAGCAGAAGCTGAAGCACAACGATCGGCAGCAACGGCTGACTTTGACTAATCCAGAGAGTCGCTGCGAGAACGATGGAGTACCCTATGGGATGCGTCGTGTACGGCGTCTCGGAGTCGGCATACTCGAGCAGCCGTCCCGTTTGCAGGAACGCCTGCAGTGGATAGAGCGAACGATACACGTTGCCACCACATTCTGAATCGGCGATGAAGCAACTCTGCACCGCGGGTAGCAACAGCGCCCAGGCGACGACGTAGGTCGCAAAGACGAGGGCTAGCATCCATCCACTGCTTCGAAGCAATTCGCGCCAGGGCATCCAGCAACCTACGATTTCGACTTGTCCGACGTGCGCCGGGTCAAAGAGAAGCGCCTGTCAGGGCGGAGTCGTACGGCCACCTGGGCCGCAGCTGACATGGGGGGCGCTACCTTCGACGGGCCGGTCGCCGGCGTTCCCGCCCCGGCCGATAACTTCGTCGACGATGACCAGGGGCCTTCTTCGCACCTGAAGAAATATCCTTGCAAGATATTCGCCGATGATACCGAGGAACAGTGCGTTCAGACTGATGCCAAACAAGATCAGCAGGGTTGTCGTGGCGAAACCCGCTGGCCAATCTTGGCCGAACAGGAATTTACCTGTGAGGAACGCAACGATGGCGAGGAGGGTTCCGACCGCCAACGTCAGGCCGAAGAACGTCGCGAGTCGCAAAGGCAGAAGAGAGTGATTGACGAAAGCGTCGAGTGCCAGGCGAAGAAGTTCTCGTACCGGAAACTTGCTCGTTCCTTGGGTCCGGGCAGCTCGGTCATAGGGGACACCTATCTGTGTGAATCCCATCGACGCGATCAGTCCGCGCAAATAGGGCCTTGCGTCATCAACGCCGCGGATTTCTTGAAGCAGCCGCCGGTCGACGAGCCGAAAGTCACCGGCGTCCCGCGGCAGGTTGTCGCTGCTGAAGGACTCGACGAGTCGATAGAACAGACGGCGAGCCACCTGCATCAGGATTGGTTCTCGCCTTGTGCGCCGGATTCCGTACACGACCTTGTAGCCTTGACGCCAAAGCCGAAGGAACTCAGGGATCAGTTCGGGAGGATCTTGTAAGTCGCAGTCGAGTTGGATGGCCGCCTCGCCGCGGGCCGTGCAGTAGCCCCACATTATCGATTTTTGGTAGCCGAAATTCCGCGAAAAGCGAAAAGCGCGGACGCGGGAGTCGCGACTAGCCAGCTGAACCAGCTTCTCCCGGGTTCGATCGGTGCTGCAATTATCGGTAAACACAAGGTCGAGCTCGTACTCATCGGTCATGCTGGCGAAAACGCGCGTTACCGCTTCATAGGCGCGCTCGACGTTCTCTTCCTCGTTATAGACCGGGACAAGAACGGTGATTAGCGTTCGGGGCGAACTCATGATCGCTCGTTCCGGCGCAATGACTCGGCGCGTTCGGCCGGGGTCAACATTTCAACAAGCGCGGCGTCGAGATCGACCGAGGCATGCCAACCCGGCAGCGGATCGCCAAGGAAGGGATGCATGACTTCCCCCGGTCGATACGCTCTCCCGCCCCACTCGACCGCGACCGGTTTGCCGCTCACACGCTCAAGACACGCGACCACCTCGCGTATGCTGCGGAGGCGTCCGCTGGCAACCGAGTAGACGTTTCCAGAAAGTTCCGGTTTTCGCGCTAGAAGGTCGTCCGCAAAAATTATTGCATCCACGACGTCGTCAACGTGAACGAGGTCGATGAGCTGGTACCCCGGTGACAATTTGAGGACTTGGCCTTCGGCCTGGGCATCGACGAGCTGCGTTAGCAGCTTTCTCCGCGGATCATTCGGCCCATATACGTCCGACAGTCGCAGCGTTAGGGCGGCGATTTCTCGTCTATTGACATAGTAAGTCAGAATGTCCTGGAAAGCTTGCTTTGTCGCCGCATACAACGTGTTCGGAGAATACCGCGGCGAACCGTCGGCATGCTGCCAGAACGATGCGGTATTCACGAACCGGACTCGACTCGTGCCCGCCGCCGCTTCCAGTAGGCGCGCGCCGAACAGCACGTTGGATGTAACGAGCGAATCGACGTTTGGCAGGGTGTTTGCGAGCCCCGTGTGAGCCGCAAGATGGAAGATAACGTCCGGT
Source organism: Planctomycetota bacterium (assembly GCA_016872605.1). Taxonomy (GTDB): domain Bacteria; phylum Planctomycetota; class Planctomycetia; order Gemmatales; family Gemmataceae; genus SIAQ01. The sequence continues at coordinate 56,875 of VGZI01000010.1, read as the reverse complement.
TCGGATTCGTGGATGCACGCTGCCAGATTGGCGGAGTCGCCGGTATCGACGATGATACGAGCCGTCGCTGCCAACCGTCGCTCGGATGCGGGCCGGACAATAACGGTCGTATCCACACCGATTTCCATCAATCGACGGAGGAGTGCGCGACCGATGTAACCGGTTCCGCCGGTGACAAGCGCCCGTTTCACCGACCTACTCGCGAGTCGATGAACGTCGTAACCTTGCTGCACACGTAGTCGAGGTGTTCCTGGAACAGTCCATGGTGGCATCCCAGCAATAGTCCGCCGAGCATGACCTTGTCGGCTTCGGGGTAGCCGTGGGGGAGTTCGCGCCGCTCGATACGGCTGAACGCAGGTTGCTTGAGGATGTTCCCGGTGAACACCGGCCTGGTTTGGATGTTGTGCGCCTCGAGGAACATCTGCATCTCCGTTCGGCTGAATGGCGCACTTGCCCGCACAGTCAGGGGAAACGCAAGCCACCCCGTTCGAACACCGGCCGTTTCCCGAGGGAGAATGAACAGATCCTCGTACACGGAAAAAAACGACCGCAAGAACGTAAAATTCGATCGCCGGCGTTCGATGTTCGCGCTGAGGCGTTTCAGTTGTTCCAACCCAAACGCTGCGCCGAGTTCCGAGGGCTCGTAGTTGAAGCCCATCTCTTCGAACACAAACTTGCGGTCGTATCGAATCCCTTCGAGGTCGATATCAAAACGCGTATCGATCGATTCTGCGGCAGATGGATCAAACAGTGAGGAGCTGCGTCCCCAGCTCCTAAGCAGTAACAAACGACGGGCCGTCGCTTCGGCATCAACTCCGATGAAGCCGCCGTTCCCGGCGCAATTGATGATGTGGGAACCGTAGAAGCTGGTGGTGCTGATGTCCGAGCGCCGCCCAGTCGCGGAACCGTGGAGGGTAGCACCCAGGGTATCGGCCGAGTCCTCGACGACCCGCAGGTTGTGCCGGTCAGCAATCTCGCGGATTGCGTCCCAATCGGGAACGTTGCCGATCAGGTTCGGGATCAGCACCGCGACGGTTCGCTCGTTGACCATTTCCTCGATCTGGCCGACATCGATGTTGTAGGTTGCTTCCTCCACGTCGATGAATGCGGGCACGAGTCCCGCCCGCACGATTGGGGCGACCGTGGTCGCGAACGTCAGCACGGGGGTAATGACCTCGGCGCCGGGCTTCAGGTCGAGCACTTGAACGGCAAGTGAGAGGGCCGAAGATCCGGAATTGACCATAATGCCGAATTTCTTGCCGAGCAGCGCGGCCACCTGGCTCTCAAAAGTTCGTACATGCGTGCCCATCTGGGTGGACGTCCGGAGGACACGCACCACGGCGTCAATTTCCGCCTCACCGTGAACGCTTTGGCCGTACGTAACGCGTAGATTAGATGACACGACTGGTATCCCCCTCTTGCTGGTTTCTCACGCCATCCGTTGCATGAATTCGGTGATCTGAGAGATCGTCTTTTCGTGGAGATTGCGTCGACCGGCATAATAGTCGCGATACCAGTCGACGGTGAGTTGGACGGCTTCACCGATGGTCAAGAAAGGACGCCAATTCAATTCCTGCCGCGCTTTGCTAACGTCGAGGCGCAATACTCGGCTCTCAGCGTATGGCACGACCGCTGCGTCGACGATGGGCTCGTTGGCGTTGTCGTTGCCCCACGCGGCTAACACCTCGCGGGCTAGCTCGCCGACCGAGACTGCGCCAGCGTCGGCCGGTCCGAAATTCCAGCCCGCCGCAAACCGACTTCCCATCGTAGCCAGCGCACAACCCAACCGTAGATAGCCGTGCAGCGGTTCTAGGACGTGCTGCCACGGGCGAACGGCGCTGGGCTGACGCAGAACGATCTTGCTGCCTCCGGCCAGCGCCCTTACGACGTCGGGGATAAGCCGGTCGGCGGCCCAATCGCCTCCGCCGATAACATTACCGGCTCGGGCGGTCGCCATCGCCGCGCCTCGTTCCGGTCCGAAGAACGATCGCCGATATGCGGCGGCAACGATCTCCACGGCGGCCTTGCTAGCGCTGTAGGGATCCGCTCCGCCAAGAGTATCGCTTTCGCGATAGGGCCAAGCCCATTCTTTGTTCTCGTAGCATTTGTCGCTGGTTACGTTTACGACCGCTCGCACCGTCGCGACGCGTCGAATCGCTTCGAGCACGACGACGGTGCCGCCCACATTGGTCGTTACCGTCCCGACGGGATCGCTGTAGCCGCGGCCGACCAACGATTGCGCGGCCAGGTGAAACACAACCTCTGGTTTGAAGTCGGTGAAAATGTCGAATACGCGGTCGGCGTCGCGAATATCACAAAGAAACGAATGGAAAAGCTTGTCGCCACCGATGGCTGCGTACATGCTCGGCTCCTGGTCCGGCGCGAGGGCAACTCCTGCCACTTCCGCCTCGAGGAGACGAAGCCATACGGACAGCCATGTACCCTTGAACCCCGTGTGACCGGTGATTAGCACCCGCTTGCCCGCGTAATACTTGTACCATTCGCTGTCGAACGCCATGATTCCATCTCATAAAGCTGGGGCGGCCGCCCGATGGGCGTAGAAGACTATTCACGAACAAGGGCAAGCGTACTCGCCCACGTTTTACGGTTTGACCTCGAGTGAGCGGTACGATGAAGACGGTAATTCTCGCGGGCGGATTGGGTACGCGGCTGGCAGAAGAAACCAATACTCGCCCGAAGCCTATGGTGGAAATCGGCGGCGTACCGATCATCATGCACATCATGAGTATTTACGGCCGGTACAAATACAATCGGTTCATCGTCGCCGCTGGCTACAAGGCTCACGTTATCAAGCGTTACTTCGTCGACTATTACCACATGCATGGCGATCTTACCGTGTCGCTCGCCGACGGTACCTGCACCGTAGAAAACCCGCAGCAGCGGGATTGGACCGTATCGATCGTTGAAACCGGACTGACGACCAAGACCGGTGGCCGACTGGTGCGGCTTCGTGATCGGCTCGGAAACGAGCCATTCATGTGCACTTACGGCGACGGCGTAGCCAACGTCGACATCGCCCGTTTAGTGGCGTTTCACAAGTCGCACGGCAAGTTGGCAACGGTGACATCGGTTCATCCTCCAGCGCGCTTCGGCAACCTTTCACTCGCGGCCAACAAAGTCGCCCGCTTCGCCGAGAAGGATCCAGCCGGCGAGGCCTGGATCAACGGAGGATTTTTCGTGTTCGAGCCGCAAGTCCTCGACTACATCGAGGGCGACAATACCGCCTTAGAGCAGCAACCGCTCACCCGGCTGGCGCAGGACGGCCAGTTGATGGCGTACATGCATGACGGCTTCTGGCATCCGATGGATACCATTCGGGACAAGTCCTACCTTGAAGAGTTGCTAGCGTCTGGCCGCGCGCCCTGGGGGTTCGACTCCGAGGGATGACCTTGCGACCTGTGCCGGAGCTCGGTCTCCCGCTGGGCCAGCTCGGTCATCGCCAGATGTCGTACCAGCATCATTTGCCGGTACTGGATGCGGCTAAGGGCAATCGAGAGGATCGTGATCATCGCCAGCAGCAACGCGATGGCGATCATGATGATGGCGAACGGAGGATCGATGAAGCCTAATTGGGCGGCGGTCCAATGAATGAAGCCTTCGCTGAGGCTCGCCACGCCGAGAATGACCACGCCCGCGAACAGCGGAAACGACAGGTCGACCTGTAGGAGGTTGCGCCTAACCAGTACGATAAGGCTGACGGCAAGAGCGACAACGGCGACCAGTTTCATTCGGTGCGCGATCCCTGCAGCATCTCGGCCGCAATAAAGATGTTGAAGCGATAGAACAGCCGAAGAGCGTGGGTCACCGTCAACGTAGACGAGCCATACTGTCGTTCGCGCTGTTCGATGTTTAATTCCTTGAGGCGAAGGCCTCTGCGGCAGCTCAGAATGTAGATTTGCGGCTCTGGGTAGCGTTCAAGGCGGTACTTGTTCAAGAGCCGCATCGCCGTCGCGTTCGCTGCGAAAAAGCCGCTGTTGACGTCACGGGGTGCGCAGCCGCGAGTCACGACCTTTGCGGCCCAAGAAAGATAGCCGCGTACCCAGATGGCAAACCAAGCGCGCAGCCCGGTGCCGGCGTTACGGTTGGTCCGTGTGCCGACCACCAGATCGGCCTCGGACTGCAACTGTTCGAGCAGCCGGGGGATTTCTTGGACTGGGTGTTGTCCGTCAGCATCGATGCGGACCACGGCTGCGTAGCCGTGCTTCAAGGCATGGTCGAAGGCAACATGGGTGCACAGCCCGAGACCGAAGTTCGCCGGAAGCCGGAACAGCATCAGCCCGTCTGGAAGGCTGTCGACATCGACGGGTTCCATCGAGCCGTCGTCGACGATCAACACGCGGTAGGCATCGGATAACGCAATGATCTCGGCAGAAATGTCGCGGAGCAACCGCGAGTCGTTATACGTCGGGACGACAACGAGTACCTTGTCCAACGGGCGAGTGGTCGACACGGCGGCTACGTCGCCGGCTTCTTGCGAAGCCAGGGCAACGCGCCCAGAACGTTCTTGTAGAACTCCAACCCGTAATAGAGCAGCAGGGGTTGAATCGGCAGGGTGTATCGGTCCTGCGCCGCACCGAGCAAGATCGGTGCGATGAACAGTACGATGAGGAGTTGCAGAGATCGGTCCTTGGATACCATGATTTGGATGATACCCGGTAAAAACAGCAGTCCCGGTAACGCCCGTACCAACACAATCAAGTCGTTCGTGCCTGCGTACGACGGTCGCAAACCGACTAAATAAATAAGCTTGCTAACGACAAGCGCCGACCAGGAAAGGAACAGGTCCATCCAGCGTGGCAGATCGGGAAACACGCCGTTGTAATATTCGGCCGCCGGGGCCCCGAAGAAAGTAAGTTTCGACGTGCTATCAACGAACGACGATAGATAGGGGAAATAGAACACGGAGAAGGGGCCGGTCGCCAGCAAGGCCCCCAGTAGCGAGTAGCGCACCAGCGGGCTACCGCCTTCCTTGCGTAGGAACAGCTGGTCCAAAACGACGAAGATCAACAGCGACACTCCGTTGGGACGGGTGAGCAGATAGCCGGCCAGCGCAATGAGCGACCAGAGAAGAAGGCGGTCGGATAGCGGCTTGTTGAAATAGAGCGAGAAGAACGCGGCGAAGAATAGCGCCGACAAGAGGTCAGTGCCGACGTTGACCGTGAACCAGACGAAATGCGGCAGGCACGCGAGCATCAGCAGCCACGAGAGCGGGGCGCCGCTGCGTTCGAAATGGCGCAACCAGATCCATGCAACCACGCAGCTGACGGCGACGAAGAAGAGCGCCATCGGCAACGTATTGCCAGAACGATAATCGAAGACCGCCAGCAGCATCGGGAACAACGGCGCTGCGACGATCAAGGGGTACTGGAGGTCTTTGGCCGAATAGAAATTGGCAAAGCCTTCTAGTATCTGGGTTAGTGGATGCACGAGGTACAGGTCTTTCGACCGCTCGTAAAACGACAGATCGCTGCTGGGCGCCGGATCGAGCGGTGAAACCGGCAACCCCTGTTCATTCGGAATCGGCCAGAAGCTGGTGAGCAGCGCCGCCGCGAGCCGTACCGCGACCGCAACCGCAAACGCGATGACGAGCGGGCGAAGTAGCCCCGAAGTGTGAGGCGGGCTCACGGAACGACTAGGGAACGCTCGGGTTTAGGCGTCGCTCGATCAGCCGGCGTAACTGCTTGCACGTCGAGTGCAATTGCGCGGCGATCTTGTTCGCCGGTACTGGCTCGTCGGCCGTTTCCGCATACCCGGCCGGCAGAATGTCGCGGATATCGAATCCCGGGGCGACGCTTTCGATGTCGAAGTCTCGCTCCGACAGGGAACTGTACTTGAGGACCGAATTGGACCAGGCGAACAGCCAAAATTGCAGGTAGCCGAGGCGCCCGGGTATTTTGACCTGCAACAGCGTGAACAATAAGCCTCGGAGGGCGAAGTACACGCGTCGAGGCGCGGCGGCGAAGCGGCCGATGCGAAGCAGGAGTTGGCGTCGGGCGGCCCTATTGTGGGCGACGTTTTTTGCGAACAGCCGCAGTTGACCGTAGCCTTCACTGCGAAGCGGTACGAAGTTTCCCTGGTTGAGCAACGCAAAATAGTTGCGAAGTCGCTGGAACTGATACTCGCCGCTGTTGTATGTGGCAACGAAAGACCGATAGCCATTGACCATCTCGTCGCGCGGCATCAGGTACTTGATGTTGGTCTGATACTTGAAACCGCCAAGGCCGTACCTGACGTCGCGGAGCCGTCCGGCGAGCTTCATGCGACGGAACAACGGGGTCCCCGGGAGCGCGGTCAGCAGCGAGGGGTCGCCCGAGAGCAAGCCAGATGCCGACAAGCCATCCAGCGTTTCTCGGAAGCTATCGGGCGTGTCGGAATCAAAACCGAAAATCAGCCCAGCGACGACGATAAAGCCGCGACTCTGGATCTCCCGGACGGCGTCGACTAACGATGTCGCAGAATTTTGCAGTTTTGCCGTTTCGAGCAGGGAATTGGCGGTGAAACTCTCTATGCCGACGAATAGCATGTCGAAACCGGCGCGCCGCATCTTGCCCATCAGGCGCGGATGACGGAACAGGTTCACGGTGAGCCAGGTGTATAGGCTTGGCCGGAAGCCGGTGCGCTCCTGCCACTCCAGCAAACAATCGACGAGATGCTCGGCCCATCGCGGGTCGCCGATCAAGTTGTCGCAGGCGAGGAGAATCTGCCGAGCGCCGAGGCGGCAGCATTGCTCGATATCGGCAATGATCAGCGAGGGTTCCTTGTTGTGCGGTCGGTTGTTGTCCTCGAGGACGCGAATGTCGCAAAACTCACATAGGAAAGGGCAACCGCGGGAGACTTCGACAACTGCGCCGTAGTAGCGCCCGAGGGTGCCGGAAAGAAGAGCGCTGTCAATCGGCCGCGCCTGATCGATCGGGAAGCGGCCTTTGGCCCTGATGACCTGCTCCTCCGAAAGACCCTTCGATAGATTCTCCAACAATGGTCCGAAACCGAGCTCACCGTCACCGATGACGATGTGGTCGAAGTCGCGTAACCGATCCAGGTCGCCGGCTTGATCGAAGGACCAGCAAATGGGTCCGCCGATGACGGTGCGTGCGGTCGGGAAGCGATTCTTGACCAGCGCGCGTGCGCGCTGCAGGGACGAATAGTCCTGGTTTATCCCGCTGAACAGGAAGACGTCGGCGGCTTCGGTCGCAGCGAGGTCGTCGAACCGGGTGTCGCAGAGCGCCCAGGTAAAGCGTCCATCGCGAGGGATGTAGGCGGCGAGCGTATAGGCCCACAGGGGCGCAAAACGCGCGCCGTAGTTCTGGGTGTCTGCGTAATAGGGGTCCGGAGCGTGAACGAACACGCTGTGGAACGGTTTTTCGCGGGGCATTCCTACAGCGGTCATCGCTAGCCCCTGAACGATAGACCCCGGCTGTCGGCGGTCAAACACGATCCTTCCCGGCGCCGGGCGGAGCGGTCGAGAGTACCGATAATACCAATGCTACTCATCATCGTGAGAAAGGCGTATTTCTTCTTCACTCATCGGATGCCGCAGACGCGCGCCGCGGCGAGGTGTGCCTTCAGGATACACATTGCAACGACGCAGGACCACGTGTGGGCGCCGGGGTAGGGGAGCTTGCCAGCGCTCACAAACGCGTTGGCGATCAAGACCAGTGAGCGCAGGCTCGGCTGGGAGCTTTCAGCCGCTCGCTCGCTGAGCGCGATTTCACCGATTGGTCGGATGCAGACCAGACCGTCAACGTATTTCGCGATCTCTTGGCTGGGACTGCAACCGTTGGCTAGTCGCAGGGTGGATTTGGAAGAAACCGTTCTCCCGCGTGTACGAGGTCAGTAGATCGGCGATTGCGAGAGATCCGCGCGGATTCAGATGGCCATCATAGGCGAAGTAGAAGGCCCGCGGGTTGTTCTCAAGAGCGTGAGCCGTGGGCACCATTCGGTCGGTAACGGCCAGGCTGCGCATGGTGTCATAGGTGGCTGCGGCAGTGCCGCGGAGGATATCCTGTATCGGGTGCAGCACGAAAATCACGTACTCGAAACCGTACTCGCGGCTAAGCGAGTCAAGCCGCCGAAGCTGCTCGGCCATCACGTCGAGGGCGCGCTTGTACGCCGATTGCTCGGGCTCGGGCGTGAAGAAGCTGCGGAAAAACGGCGCCGCGTGGAAGTAGACGAGGCGAACTAGGTTGAGCTTGGACAACAGGCTACGTCCGGTGTCGGCTGCGCCCCAGGCTTCAGATGCCTGGCGTACGGCCCTCGGGTCCGATGCAGTGCGGCTGTATTCGCCTAAGTTGTCAAACAGATCGTTGCCCGATACCAAACCATTGCTCATCACCATCGGGAAGAGGAGTACCTGCTTCGGTCGCCAGCCTTCCGTCTTTAGGAAATGCTCCAAGATCTGGAGTTGAAGGACCGTGCCGGTTCCCGGCCGACCCAAGTTGGCGCAGGAGAGGTTCGCTCGTCGGCAATAGATGAACGGAAAGGTGTCTTCGTCCGATAGACCGTAGCCGAAGGTGAAAGAATCGCCCACGAACAATACGTCTGGATTTCCTTGCACCCCCGGTATGCGGTGGCCTTGCGGGGTAATGGTGACGGTTGATCGGAACTCGTTGGAGACCTGATAGAAGCGAAGGTTGGGCACAAACCGGAATTGATCAGCGTAGATTTCGATCGGCTCGCCAGAAACGCTCACCGAGGTCGCGGTGGGACGCAGGGGCATCAGGGCCCGGCTGCTGAACTCGAGAGCGGCAAAGCCGACGATCACACTCACTACCAGCAATGCTATGTTGCCGAACGCTCGGCTGACTGCACTGCCGCGCCACTTCATGTCACGATAGAAAATACGGATCACCAATGAACATGTTCGGATTGATCTGGCGAACAGCGCCGAGAACTCTGTTCAGAAAGGTCAGACGGAAGCTGCTGCGGTCGCCGAGAGACAGCTTCGACCTCGACGAGATCAGCGAGTCGACAAAGCACATCCGGCCTCAGCGATACTACGATTTCCTGAATCGCTACGAGACAATTTTGCGACGGGCTGCGGGCTGGGCCAACCTCGAGTTCGAAGGCGCGCGCGTTCTCGAAATAGGCTGCGGTCCGCTCCTCGGCTGGGCGCCCCTCGCACTGTTTCGCGGGTGCGGGTCCTTCGTCGGTATCGAGCCCCAGTTCAATCCCCTGGTGCTTCAACGCGAGGACTTCGTCACGCGCTACTTCCGGCCGGTGTTCAAGGATCTCACCGCGCTTTTCGGCCCCCGGATGACATTCGACGTGTTCCTCGATGCCTTGCGTGAGCGCGCCGTCATCTACCGGCAACCGTTGAACGACGCCGATTTCTCGCTGCCGGCGGACATAATCCTTTCGAATTCCTGCCTCGAACACATTTCGCCCTTGGATAAATCGCTCGTTCGATTGCGAGCATTGGCTCAACCGCAGGCCCGCTTCATTCACCTCGTGGATTTCGGCAACCATCGCGCGACGCGAAGCCCGTTTTCAGGGATGTACCAAGGGGAACCCGCGGAATATTTCGCCCGATACGGCCGGCACGTTAATCTGCTCAGGCCCACGGATGTGGTGAATACCTTGCGTCGCAGCGGGTTTGACGCCGACTATGCGACCTACGTATCGGCTCCGGAGGACTTCGATGAAATGGTGAGCGACTACTGGCGCTTGCGTTACACGAACGAAGAACTGTTCACGAAGACGGCCTTGGTCTTTGGCCAAGTCGAGCAGAGTCGGACCTAGCCGCCTCCGGATTCCGGCCTTCGATCAGCCGATCCCAGCTGACGATTGCGGTGCTAAGGTCGAACGGCGCCGCCACCGCGCAGGCGGCGGACCCCAATTTGGCCCGAAAGTCAGGCTGACTGATCAGCTGCAGGATCGCTTCTGCGAGCCGCGGCGCATCACCGACCGGGACCACGAAACCCGTTTTTCCGTCAGCGATGAGTTCCAATGGGCCGGGAGACGCATTCGTCACAACAGCAGGCAAGCCAGCTGCCATCGCCTCCAGCAACGTGTTTGGTGTCCCTTCGAACCGCGACGACAGGACGAAAATGGCCGCGCCTGCATATTCCGGCGTGACGTCCCCAATATGCCCCAACCAGTCCACGTGCGCTTCCAGCTCGAGCGAGCGCGCCAGGTTGCGCAGCGATAACGCTTCCGGCCCGTCTCCCGCGATGCGCAGGCGCCAGCCCGGATACGAACGAACGACGATCGCAAAAGCTTCGAGCAGGATGTCGAAGCCCTTTTGGGGTACCAGCCGGCCGACGGCGAGCACGACCGGCCGCCGTTCGCTGCTTGCGCCGGGTGTGAACCGGCGTTCGAGAAGATTGGGAACTAGCGCGAGCTTCTGCCGGGGAACGTAACGGGCGAGCGATTGCACCGCCCCCTGGCTGTTCGCTGTCACGATGTCGGCGTAGCGATAGACTGTACGGCGGAGAAAATCCCAGACTCTGCCATGCGACTGTCGGTCCGGGTCGTTGCGCTCGGAGATGATGACTCGAACTGGCATCCGCCACGCTGCCAAGACGGTTAGCACGTTGGTGGCTGCTACTAGAGCGATGGCCGTCGGTACTCGGGTTCTGCGAATGAGCGCCCGGATGGCTGCTACGCGTCGGAGATTGTCGGTAACGCGCCGAAGCGGGAACGATCGGGAGCTCTTTGCCGCCAGCTGAACACGCTCGACCCTCGCATCGAGGCGGTAGCGATCGGTTTCCCGGTCCGCGAAGGTAGCTACGCAAACGCGCACCCCGCGGCCGGCCCACGTGTTGGCAAGCAGGCTTACGGTTTTCTGCGCGCCGCCTTCACCCAGGTGACCGATAATCAGGAGTACGTCGCTCTGCATCAGGATGCCGCGGAGGCGATGGGCACCATGACTGCAGTCGACGGTGGAGCTACGGAACCGGCCGGCTCGAGCCCCGTCATTGAGCCGCAAGAGCGGGGTGCTCGCGTTCGTGGAGTCGAAGGAACTCCGCCGCCATGACAAGGCGCACCGCCAGCCGGGTCCACCCACGACCATCGAGCCGGCGCTGCCACAGGTCCTCCACCGCATTGGCTGGCACGCCGTGAACCCGGGGCAATCGTGGCCCGGCAGCCGCCAGAAACCTTTTGAGCGGATAGTAGAAGCCCGTCTTGGGAAAACTGATCAGTTGATCCGGTAAGTACCGCTTGACTAGGCGTCGCCCGATGCTCTTCTGACCAAATGCAAGGAAAGCCCGCGGGTCGAAGCGGGCGAGGGTTTCCGTCACCCGTCGCGAGACAAACGGGGTGCGCAGTTCCAAGCTAGCGCGCATGCTGCTGAGGTCGAAATTGGGTAGTCGCAATCCGGACATCACCGGATTCCATTCGAAGGCGTAAGCGCCGTACGGCAGGGGCCTGCTTCCGCCAAAGTTTTCCTCGCACCAAGCCGGAAACGCGCGCAGCTGACGCAACCACGAAATGGCCGGGAAGATCCGCTGTGCGATCAGCAGTTCGCAATTGCGGACGCCGAACTCGAACGCGACGCGCTCCATGCGCCGGTTGCTTCGGGCTACGGGATGTACCGCCATCGCGGCGAGCCGACGCAGCGCCTCCGGCGCGCCATACACGTGCCGGTGCCGGTAGTAGTAAGCGTTTCTTCCGTAACCGCTGAATAGTTCGTCGCCGCCGATGCCGGTCAGTGCGACTTTGAACTGCGGTGCCGCAGCGCGGCTCATCTGATAGACGGAGAACATAGTGATCCCCTCCGACGGCTGCTGCAGGATATCCAGCAGCGCCTGCGGAGTGATCTTATCGGGCGCCGAGTTGTTGACGATCACCTGGTGATCGAGACCGAGGTGGGCGGCGATACGCGCCGCGTCGGCGCTCTCATCCGGAACCCCGCCTTCGGGAAAAGATACAGTGAGGCAGCGCGGAAACGTCCCGTGGTCGCGCCTGATGATCGCAGCGACGAGAGCCGAATCGATACCGCGGGACAGGAAGATGCCGACCGGCACGTCGGCCAAGAGCCTTCCCTTGACGCTTTCGATCAACGCCTCGTGGACATGATCGAGTTCGGCCTCCGAAAGCGGTCTCGGGCGTCCCTTCCCTAGGGCAGCAAGCGGCGGCTGCCAATACGTCCGTCGATGGGCGATCCGCCCGCCCCGTATCTCCAGGTGCGTCGCACTGCCGATTCGGCTCACGTCCTGGAAGGCGGTGGCTGGAGGAGCGATGAAACCGAGGGCGAGATAGCCGACCAAGTCGGTCTCGCTCAACGATGGGCGGAGGTCCAAGAGGCGAGCAAGCGACCCTATCTCGGAAGAAAGGTAAATTCCGTCGTTCGTCTCCGCCATGAACAGCGGCTTTTCCCCGAACGGGTCGGTCGCGATCTGCGCCGTGTGGCCGTCCCACACCACGGATGCGAACATCCCCTCGACTCGGTCGAGCAATGACGGTCCCCAGTGCTGCCAGCCACGCAACAGAACTTCGACATCGCCCTCGGTCTCGAAGCGGCGGCCATCCTGTCGCAACAATGATCGGAGCTCGGGATAGTTGTAGATCTCGCCATTGAACGCGAGGACAACGCCATCCCGGACCATCGGCTGCGCACTGCTCGGCGTCGGGTCGATGATCGCAAGGCGCCGGTGGCCGATGTAAACGCCAGCGGCGCGGTCCAGCCATTCGCCCTGTCCATCCGGCCCGCGGTGAGCCAGCGCAGCCGTGCCGGCGCGGCCGAGGGCTATGTCCGCCTCGGTCAGCGGCCGGCGCAGGAACAGACAAAACAGGCCGCACATGCCTCAAGCTGGAATGGCTAGAGGGGAATGCCGATCGTATTGCCGCGCTGCCCAGTAAAAACGCGATACCCGCAGGCGGTCAGCAACTCGCGGAGCATTTCGCTGATCGGCGTGTTGCCGCGGAGGTATCGTCCGGGCGCGCGGAAGCGTGGACGGAACCGGCGCAACGTATTTTGCGCCCCCATGACCGCTTCCGGCTCGGCCCCGTTCAACGTAAAGCTCAACATGTCTACGCGATGGAGGCCGAACTCGTCGACAACGGTATCGATCGTCACGGCGCCGACCGTCTCGGCGTGGGGGCTGGGTTCGAAACCGTTGACTTTCCCGGTCACGAGTGAATTTCCCTGAGCATAGGTCGTGCCCAGGTTCATCGTTCCGTTTTCCTTCCAGACGGCACGATGGATTGGCGTGACGTTTGCAACTTTGTTGAATTCGACGTTTTGCCTTAGCAGCGTGTGACACGCCCCCGCCGCTTCGATCGCGTAGATGTGCCCACTGCCGATTTCTGCTGCCACCCGGAGGTCGCCGAAGCCGAGGAAGGCGCCGCCATCGATGATAATTTCGCCGGGCTTCGGACGGAAAAGCTCGGTCAGGCCTTCGACCGCGCTCGAATCGGGGAGGTCGACGAGTGCGTCCTTGTGTTGGCCGTGGAAGCCGTGGAGTTGATCACGTGGGTACTGAGGCTTCAGATCGGGCCTCAAATGTGGATAGCGATATCGGTTGACGAAGTCTTTGCACAACCGGAAATGGGTGCGGGGTAGATGCGCGGGGAGATCGGGGCGAAGGTTCTCGTAGAGTTCCAGCTCGGCGCCTTCCGTCCAGAAGCCATGAAGACGCAGGCCCGTTTCCTTCGGCTCGATCCATGGGGTGTCGCCGGTCTGGCCGAACTCGATGCTTGGATAAAGTCCGGCAATCTCCGCCAACAGTGCCCGGTACGCGTCGCGCCATCGCGAACGATAGCCGGGCACGAGGTTTTTGATCGACCTTGGCACGAAACGGGCAACAGACTTCATGACGATACTAGCGTCAATGACTGACGCTCGCCGTCGCGGACTCTGCTGCCTTTTCCCAGACGCCCAGCAGGTCGGCGGCACGATCGGATGCATCGCAAAGCTTCAAGATGCGCATGCGCCCCTGAGCCCCCAGCGTTGCCGCGTAAGCCGGCTCGTCGGCGAGTCGGATGATGTCGCTTGCGACCTGCTTTGCGTCGAAAAGCGGATACAGAAAACCGGTGGTGCCGTGCTCGATGAAGCGGCTCCAGGTTCCGATCCCCAGCACGGGACGCCCGAGCCCCAGCGCTTCGATCACGGCTCTTCCCCAGGGATTGGCTTCGCGGGTGAGCGTCACCACGGCCCGGGACGCCACGATCAGCCTTTCCGGCGAGCTGATATGTCCAAGAAAGGTAAACGCGTCTTCGACTCCGTAGTGGGTCGCAACGTCAGCAAAGGTCCCGCCGCGGGCTCCGACCTCGCCAAGGATGCCGGGCAGTTTTGCCGAGAGACGCATATCGCCAGCGACTGCAAACAAGATGTCGCGCCGCTCACGCTCCTTGAGCACCAGGGCGATGTCGATCAGGCGGTCGATGCCGCGGTACCAGGAGTAATTTCCCAGCGAAGCGATGACCGTCCTGCCACGCACGTCCGGCATGAGTTCGGACGGGAGCGGCTCTACGGCGGCATCGACGAACGGGTTGTAGATCACCTTTCCCCGCAGCAAGGGGGAAAGGGACGCATGATGCGATGCCTCGTTCTCGGTGATGAAAACGCAGCTAGTCATGGTGCGCTGAATCGTCCTCGCCTGCCAGCGACCGAGAAATGAATTCGGAGTTTGAGTTCGCAGATGCATCACGAAAGCCTTGCGGGTATAACGCCGCAGCCATCGGGCGAGTAGGAAGAACGCCGTGTGGTTGAAGTGGACGACGTCGAAACAGTGCTCGATCGTTTCCGCCAGTCGCCTTACCAAAGAACGCGCTCGCAGGAAGCTTGGAATGCTGCGGCGTAGTTGCGACAGATTGTCGCGGAGCCGATATGAGCCAGCGGAGAAGCGCGGCAGCTCGGGTTCGACCCGGCACGGAATGCCGATTTGGGCGTAGAAGCTCAGACCGCCCGGGGAACGGCACCATACCTCCGGTTCCGCGCGCGTCCTGTCGATCGCAGCCAGCATCGCGTGCAAGCTCCGCGATGAACCACCGTGACCGCCCTCGATGTCGAGGCACAGTACCCTCAGGCGCCGCGCGCCGCGCGTCATTGACTCGGTACCGGCATCGGCGGCTGCCGGCTCCCGGGAGAGCGTCGGCACTATTCAGAGTCCCCGCTGGCCGTTAGCAGCTTTCGCGTCCGCTCGGGACCCACATTCAGAAGTGCATCGACGACCGACAAGTTCGGCTCGAACTTACCGTACAGCTGCGGGTAAGGTTCGAACACGGTCGAGACGAACGCGGTTTTGATCCCCATGCTTTGCAACGAGTCAACGTTCAAGTAGCGCTTGGCGCCGCCGCCGCGGCCGGACATGTAGGTGGTAGCTCCGACCACCTGCAAAATCTCAGGGATGCTCTCCGCGCCCGTTGATTGGAGAGGCAGCTCGGTAGCGCGGACGAACCTCACCGAATTGAGGCCTAGAACCTGGGCAATGGCGCGAATCAAAGCAATGTTCAGGTCGGCGATCCGCTCATGTCCCCGGAAAAGAACGGGAGCTACGACTTCGGCAAGGACATCAAGACGGCCCGCCTTGCTGTAGTTGATCTCCAGCGTGCGCATGTGCTTTCGCACCCAGGTGTGGCCGGCCACTAAAGTCTGGTGGATGAAGCTGAAGTCCCCTTTGTTTTTCGTCGGGATGGTGATCCAGTACCTGCCGTCCCGGGTCTTGATTTCATTGCGAGACACGTAGGTCTGACTTCCGGACATCTGCGCATTGTCACAGAAGACGAACAAGTCGCACGCCGCAATTTTACGGAAATATCCGAGCCAGGGCAGATAGTTCGGCTGATGGATTCCGACGATCAAGGCAGCTCCGCGGTAAAGCGCTCGCCATTGACGATCGCCATCAGCAATTCATCGCGCCAAGCGCCCTCGACGTAGGCGCTCGATCGCAGGCGACCCTCAATAACAAGGCCGCAAGCTTCGTAGATATTGATGGCCGCCGCGTTGTCAGCCAGGACGCGCAGCGATACCCGATGCAGGTTGAGATCGGACCATGCATAGGCCAACAGGAGCGAGACCGCTGCCTTTCCGTAACCTCTGCCGCGATCAGCCGCTTCGCCAATCTGGATAGCGAGTTCCGCACTGCGGTGAACGGGATGAATGTCCTTCAGCTGTACATAACCTACGAGGGTATCGCCCGGGATGGTCCGGAGACCGAATACAACCTTGGTGCGATCCGACGCGATACTGCGAAACCAATCGCAATGCGCCTCCCAATGGACCGGTCGGTAAGGCGAGTTGTAGTGCGCAAGTTCCGGATTGTTTGCCCAGGCGAACAGGATGGTTTTGTCACGCTCTTCAAAAGGAGCGAGGCGGATTTTGGTCCCGTTGGTCATGTCGGCATTTGGTTAGATTTGGAGCGCGCCGAATGGCCGCCCATAGAGCTGCTTCTTCTCAGCCGCGTCGAGATCCGATGATCCGCCGATCTTCCACAGCGAATCCCGGACGATGGCGTAGCTGGGGCGCGGCTTGAGTCCATACCGCCTCTTGAGCCCGAAATTACCACGCATGCCGTCCAAGCGACGGCCGCACTTGACTGCGTGAAAGATCAAACCGAGCAGCCCAGCGTTGGAGATGCCGCTCGGCCGCGGCTTGTACAGGTTGAAGTAGTACACGATCTCGTTTGCGGCGTCGTTGTCAGCGAACACGACGAGCCCACACGGCTCGCCCCCGTTTCGAAGCTCCAGAACGCGCAGACAACCTGACTTTGCGAGACAGTCGAGCAGGATCGTGACGACGCTTCCGAAGGCCGGATCTTCATAGACGCAAGACTTGCCGCGGCGCCGAAAACTTTGAATCGTGTGGCCGATGAAGGGAGCGATGAGCTTTTCTGCGGCGATGCCCACGTCGAACGTGTGAACGACCGAATCGTCAACGAAGCGCCGCAGCAGGTAAGAGATGTCTTTCCGCTCAGTCGGCTCGAATTGATCCAAGTAGGCATCGAAGGAGCGTACGGCCGGGAGGGACCAATACTCTTGGTAGGGCACATCCCAGCGTCGGAAGTTCGGGTCGAGATAAGGAGCCGGGTCGCTTTGCCATGAAAGAAGGCGGAAGGAGGGATGGCTGGTATCCAAATGAGCGAAAATGCGCCGCTCGCCTCCAGTTGGCCCAATGAACCCGTTCAACTCCGTGTAGAATCGGCCGCCGTAGAAACGGACTAACTGGGAGTCGATGCCGCCCGGCAGTACGGTCCCCGCGACGTCGTCGACGACGAACATCGGGCGAATACCGGCTTGAGATGCCATGGCGTAACGGAGTTGCCAGTCATGATGAATGGAAGCCGAAGGACGGTAGCGCTGCCACAATTCTGCGCAAGCCGCGGCGTCGCATTCGATCCTGATGGTCACGGCTCATCCACGTCGATGCCGTAGGCCTTGCAGTGCTGGCTGATCTCGCGGTCTAACAGTCCGATGCGCCGCTGCAGGAAGTCGGCCAGCTTCTTGCGCGGCAGAGTTTGGTCCGGCGAGACCCACCAAATCGGATGGGTAAGCAAATGGAGCGCCTGTGCACGCTCGAGAGCCGAGTGCTGCAGCGGGTGACCGCGATGCCAGCCACCACGCGAATCCGAGCAGTAGCCCATCTCCAGGGTGAAGCGGCGGCTATAGGCGTTGAGGCGTCCACCTAATACGAGGTCGCCGCCAAAGAGCTCTTGCATCGGGCGGTGAAAGCTAACGCTTTCGACTGGCACGCCGACGGCACTTTCCAGGATATCGCAATCCAAGCGAACGAGCCTGTCGAGCTCGTCTATATTGCCAATACTGTTCGCGCGGTCGAAGTGCAGGCCGATTCTATGACCCAGATCGATCAGGCGACGGGCATTTGCGCCGGCCGATGCCGAAAGCACGTTGTAAAATTCAGTCCGCAACAGCAGGAAATAGGTAGCTTGCAGCCCATCCGCCGCTTCGGCTTCCGCCATCGTTACCGCAGCGCCTAGATCGAAGTCGACATCGTGTCGAAGGATCAGGTGTCGCTCACGAGGGTCGGCTAGTTTGTAGTCTACGACGCGATAGCCTCGCCGTTGTAGATCGCGAACGAGTTCGCGATAGGCGGCTAGCGAAAAATGGTCGAATTTAATCTCGGCCATGTCACAGGAGCGGCAGTAAGCGGGTGTAGAAGTCCAGCCACATCGGCCGAAGATTGCCGGTGTGATAGAGCACGACCATGTCGCCGTTGAATCGACGGCTCACTGAAACCACACGACGGCATTCTTCGAGAGCGCTCTCCACGCTGAGATCGCGATAACGTCCGCCAAAAAAGCCGAAATCGAGAATGTTCGACGGGTACTCAAGCAATTGCAACGTGCGTCGTTGCCTCAAGCTGTAGGTGGGATGGGCACGGCACGTGCCCGATCTGAACCCCGACCGCTCCGGGAAGCCCAACGTCATGTCAGCGGTCATCGCGGAGTCGTTCCAGATGTCCCACGTGGTATCGATATCGAACAGGAGGCCGTGGTGGCGGCCTTCTGCGACCCCCACGCCCAGGGCTTGCTCCAACCCCTCTCTCTGCCGTCGCCATTCCACCGGGTCGCGCCGAGCGCGGAACCCCGGATGAAAGCCGACCTCGTGGCCGCGGGCGAGAACTTCACTAGCCACGCCCCGCAACGTGCGCGGCTCGCGGTTTACATAGGGGCTGTCACGCGTATCGGAACTTGGTCCCATGAAGAAGAACCGGCTCTTGAGCCCGCGCTGTTCCGAGAGCTCCATCAGCAGGCGAACCGACCGCCAGGGCTCGCCGGTGAAATACGCCGCGTGGATCCGCTGGAATGCCGAACGCCAGTCGCGCTGCAGAAGGATATCGGCAGCGGCCCGGCGTATGGGCTCGAGCGGCGTGTGATAGCCCCGCAGCATGTCCATGTCGTGGGTAAGATGGACGGTGTAAGTCGTGCGCTTCGGCGGTGCGGGGTCCTGCAGCAGCGCCGACGCGACGTGCTCCGCTGCAATATCGGTGAGTGGAAACTCGAGCGAAAATAGCCGGTGCAGAAATGCAGCGTGGTAGGGAAACCGGCCGTAACGATCGGTCACGGTAGCCGGGTGCCCCCGCTCCTCGATGCGCGACAGCAGCATGAACATCAATCCGAGCGCGTCATATCGCAGCGTTCGCTCACCTGCTTCGTTCTGCAGCGGTGCCGTCGCAAGCTTGTGTTCGCCCCAGGATCGGTGGAAGCCGTTTTCGAATCGTGCGAGCCCGTCACGTTCGGGATGGAGCCCGTCTTCATCGATCCGAACCGCGTCGGGGAAAAATCTGGCCGGAACCGTAACCGCGCCGGGCGGCGGGTCGGGGCCGTAATGCAGGACGACGGTCGCTGCCTCGCTACGCTCGACACAGTAGCAGCGGTCTAGAAAACGGCAGACCAGCGCCAACTCCGGCTCAAAACGCGCGAGCGATGGCGCGATCGACAGCCTGTACGGGAGAACGACCGGCATCGGAGTCTTATCGGGCCGCGAGCAAGCGGTTGGGCGCTTCGTCGACCAGGACACCGTCTACCAGCCGGTACACCACGTCGGCGATGTTGACCAGTGCCGGCCTGTGCGAGATCGCGAGGATGGTGATCCGGCCGCGCAACTGAGCGAGCGTGCTGCAAACCTCGGCTTCGGCCTCGTTGTCGAGGGCGCTGGTAGGTTCGTCCAGGATCAGCAGGCGAGGCGAGTGAATCAGCGCCCGCGCGATCGCAATTCGCTGGCGCTGACCACCGGATAACTGCGCGCCCCGTTCGCCGACCTGCGTGTGCACGCCCGCTGGCATCCTCTGGACGAAGTCCCAGGCGCCCGCAGCCCGCAGCGCCGCTTCGGCGTTTGCTTCGCTGAACTCACGATGGCCGAGCGTGACGTTCGCCAGGATCGAGTCGTTGAACAAATACAGCTCCTGCGGAACGTACCCCAATTGTCGGCGCCAGGCAGTCATGTCGAGACTGTCCAGACGCGCACCGTCGACATAGATAGCGCCCGCGGCGGGAGTGAAGAAGCCGACCAGGAGGTCGATGAGAGTCGTCTTGCCGCTGCCGGAGGGGCCAACGATCGAGGTTATCGACCCTGCCGCTATTCGCGCGGACACCTTTTTGAGAACCGGCATGTCGTCAAAAGCGAACTCTACCGAATCGAATCGGATCTCGTGCTCGAAGCTGACGGCATTTCGACCCTGGAACGTCTCGCGCGCGGCCACCGCGTCTTCGAGCTTGCAGGCGATCGAGCGTATGAAGGCTTCCCGTCCCGCCATGTCCTGGTAGAGCCGCTGCAACATAGTGATACGGTTCATGCCGCGATAGAACACCAGCGCCATCACCATCAGCCCGACAAGGTCCGCGCCAAGTACACGGACTGCCAGGTAGATGCCAAGACAAACGATGCCGATCAGAAGCGGTTCGCTCAGCGCCTGGAATCCGGTCTTGCTGATGATCCCTATCCGCATCGCCCGTTCCAACCGCTGCGACTCCGAGATCAGCAGCGGGCCGATCTGATCTTCCCGAGCCATGGCTTTGATCGGCTTGACGCCGTTCAATCCGTCGACAAGCTTGGTCACCATGCTCTCGAAAGAGGATTGTTGGTCGTTGCCGGCCTTGCGGGCGATGACGACCAGGAAGTGCATCATGGCAAACAGAACGAGACCTGCCACGATCGCTGCGGCCGTGATCGTCCAGGATAGGAGCGCCGCGATCGCAAGATAGATGACGACCTGGATGCTGGAGGCGACCATCTCGAAGGCACTGCCGTAGGCGCCGCCAGCGTGCCCGATCTCGGTAGTGATGGCATTGGCGGCCGAGCCCGACGGCAAGCGCACGAAGTAACTCCATCGCGCCCGCATGAGGGCGTGCGACAGCGCGATGCGCAGGCGCGTACCGAAGTGCGCCGCGGCATAGCCCATTTGGGTGGTCGCCAGCATGATCGTGGCAGCCTTCACTGCAAACACGCCCACGATCAGCAGCAAAAGCTCGGCAAAGCTCGGATTGTAGCCAATCACTTCGAAGACATGGGCGATCGCCCGCTCCAGTTCCGAGCCGCTACCCGCGGCGGTCGGTGTGCCCACCAACCCGGTTTGTCCCAGCAACGGCAACAGCGACGCGATACCGATGCCCTCTGCGAGCCCGGAGATCAGCAGCAAGACCACCACCACCAAGCTGCGGAGCGGTGCTAGGCGGATAAGTGCGACGAGCAGGCGGAAGCCGTGCGAATCGCCCGCCCTGATGGGAACGTCGCTCGGCCTGATCATCGGGAAATTCGGTCGTTCGAACGACCGCGCAAGTACGCGACATCGGCGCGCAGGCTCTTGGCGTAGCCTTCATTGCGTGCGAAGCCGGCGTTGATCTTGGCGAGATCGGGCATGCGCTCGAGCAGTGCCAGGACGTCATGCCAGCCGAAATCTCTTTTGGAGGGATAGAGAGCCTCGAAGATGCTGGCCACGAGTTCGAAGTCGGCGGGTTCGTCCACCGTCCAGCGATGGCTGGAAAGATCCACGTCGTTGGTAAAGTTGCCGATGCGAAACTGTCCCGATTTGTATAGAAACGGCGTGACATGCTCGCGCTCGGAAGGGAGCTGAGCCTCGCGGCTGGCAGTGGCCAGCGCCTCGGTCCGGAAAACCTCTACGTCGAGGCCGTCAGGAAAGGTCGGCTGCAGCGTGTTGCTGCCGTAGTCGTAGTTGCCGCCGACAGTGAACGCGATCACCGAGTCGATGATTGCCGGGTCCGACAGCGGGCAGTCGCCGGTCAAACGGACGATGTAGTCGGCAGGATAGCCCTTGGCCACGTGCAGGAAACGGTCGAGGACATCGTCGAGGCTGCCGCGGCCACATGCTATCGAACGGCTGGCACAGGCTTCGGCGACCGCGTCGTCCGAGCGGTCGGTGCTGGTGGCGACCACGAGCTGGTCGATCAACAGGGCGCGCCGGACCCGCTCGGCCTGCCGAAGCAGCATCGGCTCGCCGAGGAGCGGCAACAAGACCTTGCCCGGCAATCGGGTCGAGGAAAACCGGGCCTGGATGATGGCGAGGATCAAACGTGCGCCCAGCGTGAGGGATTGACCATGGCATCCTCGGCGACGGCGAACGGCGCGAAATCGAAATCGCTGCCGCGCGTCGAGTTCCAGGCGCCCAGCACTTCGGATAGCTCGGCTGCGCCCGTGGTGCCGACAACGACGTAGTCGACCTCGGCGCAACTCCTGACGAACGCCAGCGCCCCTTCGACGGGGGTCAGGCCGCGGCGCCGCAGCGCATCGTGGTAAGCCCGCAGCAGCGGGCGGATCGGCGCGAAATAGGGGCGCACCTCGTCCGGATCGAGGAACAACAGGCCTTGCAGAAACACCGAACGAACATGCACTTCGACGCCGGCAGATTTCAATGTCCGCAGGAAGTTGCTACCCGTGAGACGCTGGTCGAGCACGTTGAGGGGCGCCTGCACGAGGTCGACGCGGTAACGCTCCATGAGCGGCTCGATCTGATCGCGGCGGTATGCGGAGATTCCAACGCGCTCGACGACACGATCGGCCTTCAGTTCCTCTAATGCTGCGAACAGCCGGGCGCCCCCGGGTTTGACGAGGTCCTCGCAGTAGTGCACGAGCAGCCCGTACAGCCGATCGCGACGCAGCCGTGCCAGCGACTCGGCCACCCGTGCGCGGAAAGCGGTGATAGACGCCTCCGTCAGCTCCGGCTCCGCAAATCGCCCGGTCTTGGTGATGACCGAAAGCGATGCCGGCAGGCACTGTCCGAGCACGGACTCGCACTCGCCATAGTCCGCAGCCGTATCCACGACTTTGATGCCGCCGGACTCCGCGGTGTCAAGTATCCGGCGCACCTCGTCCAAAGGCACGCGCCCGCGCGGGTTCGAAATCCCGTAATCCAGGCCGAACTGCACGGTGCCAAGGGCCAGCTTGGGCATTCTAGTTCGCCCGAACAGCCGAACGGTTCGAGTTCCCGATGATCATGTCCGCAAAATCGAGAGGCTCGACGGTGTCATGCAGATCCCGGAAGGCATCAGCGAGTTGTCCCTCATCCACCTGGGGCACGTTGTCACCGCCGTACGTGGCAGTAATCACGCGGCAACGTCGGTCTATGAGAGGCTTGACCTCAGCGGTGAAGTCTGGCGGTCCCAGGTCGACATAAACGATGGGTCGATCGGTGCAGAGGGCCTCGCCGAAGGTGGTGCTGATCGGGCGGTCGAAGACGAAGATGTCGGCGCTCTCGATCACCTGCTCGAAGGGTACATAAACAGTCTCGGCGATGTCCTCGAGCGGATGTCGTTTGTCCTGGAACACACCTTCGGGATGCGGCTTGCAGATCAGCCGCAACGGCAGGCGGCTGAGCTTGCGGGCGAGGCGGAGCTGCCAGTCCAGATAGACGATCGGGGCGAGCGTCGAGAACGCGTGCCGGGCCACAGCCCGGATCATCGTCGGCGCGTAGACGACGGTCGGCCGCGAAGCCGGCCGTCTGCGGCGTAAAAGGGGCAATTTCCGTATCTTGGGATCACCCGCTAGTCCGTGTATTTCCACCCGGCGACCGGATGGCAGGAGGTTGGGCGCCTTGCTGCGCTCCAGGGCACCGGCGAGCCGCGGTGTCGCCATGATGAACGACGAGCTGACGCAAAGTTCGGACGCCGCGGCGAGTTCTGGTGCGTGGAGAAGGCCGAGGGTCACGGAATGGGCGCAACGGAAGACATTGCCGCCACGCCGCAGGGAAGCCAAGCCGACCGCGCGACTCGCATACTTGGCACCAGTACCAGAAAGAATTTCTTTCGGTAAACGCGGAAGTGACGACAGCGCGTGAAGGTCGGTCGAGGCCCGGGCCATGAACTTCTCCGCAAGCGGCAGGAGCGCGGCGCGCAGCCTGCGGCGCCGAAGCTCATCGAGGGCCGGGCTGTCGGCCAAAGCACCCGCCACTGCTGCGGCCAGCTCCGGCTCGATGTCGGTTTTCGAGGACGCGCCTCTACGCCCGCGCGCGAGGATGCCTCCCGCATCGCGATACACGTAGCGGGCGGGCCGCAGTTGAATCGTTTCGCGGACCAGATCGTTGAGGCTGATAACCGCAGGCCCGTCGCCGAAGACTGTTCGGATGAGTCGGGCGGGAGACTCCCATTGCGCGGTGACGCGAAGCGAGGTCAGCGCCGGAATCCGAGGCGCGGAGACCGGTCCTGGTTTGACGGTTGTGAACGGCAATTGCTCGGGAGAACTGTCTTTTTTTGTACCGAAATAGGCGAGCAACGGACTGTTGCCATAAGGAGCTATACCGCGCGCATCGCCATGCTGCACGCAAAGCGCAGCTTCCAGCATCTCGACAGCGATGACTCCGAGCGCGGCCCCGCCGAGGTAGGCAACGTCGCGCCGGTCGTTAGAAAGGTCGCTAACCAAAATCAGAAACCGTGCGAGCGTGGCGCGGTATGCATCGGATACGAACGTGGGAGAGATCGGCCAAGCGATCCTGATATTGCGAACTCCCTCGCTCGCTGCCATGGCCGCATCGAACGGAACCGCTAGCATCATCGTACCGCTTTCGCCGAGCTGCCTCGCTCGAGGGCGGAGCGAATTGTCGCCACGTCGACGATCGTCAACACCTCATTGGCGTCGAGTTTACGGCCGATCGCAGCTTCAAGTGTCTCGATCACCGCGACGTGGCCGAGGCTATCCCATGGTTCGAACGTGGCAATCGACGCGTCACCCGGTACCGATTCGATCGGCACCGCCAAAGCGCTCGCCAGAATCTCTTCAGCGCGCACCGTCGCTCCTCGCGGTCCAGTCGCGCCGGAACATAGCGAAGTAGATCAGATCGACCCTGTTGCCCGCGCTCACATACTGCTCCCGGTGAATGCCGTCCTCGCGCCAGCCTTGTCGTTTGTAGTTGAAGATCGCCGCGCGGTTGTCCGATGTGCAACCGCCCTGCACCTTGTGCAGATCGAGATCGCGCAGCAAAAAGTCGAGCACGCGTGCCCGGCATTCGAGTACGACCTGCCGGCCCCAGTACTCCTTTTCGCCGATCATGACGCTCAAGTTGGCGACGCGATGATGCGGCATGATCCGGGCCCGCTGGTTGCCGATGTGCTGCCCGGATCGGGTGAAGATGCCCAGCAAGTAACTGGTGCGATTGTCGTGGCCGGCGACGTAGTCGCGCAATTGCGCGAGATCGGGCGGATCGATCCCGACCTGCAGAAAACGGGTGACCTCGGGATCGTGCAACCACGCGAGATAGTGTTCGCCGACATCGTCGGTCGTCATCGAGCGGATGATGAAGCGGTCGGTTTCGAGCCGGACCGGTGTGCCGGGAACGTGGGCGCCCACGGAAGAGCTAGTTGGGGAGCGAGAGGCAGTGCCGGGCGACGACGTCGCGGTTGATCTTGCCGCGGTCCGTCTTCGGGATCTCGTCGACGACGAACCAGCGTGCCGGCAATTTTTCGCGTGTAAGGCGCTCGCTGCACCATTTTTTCAGCGTCTCGATGTCGAATGTCGCCCTCTCGTTCGGACACACGGCGACCGCGACGGTTTCGCCGGCCACTTTGTCGGGCATCCCGAAGGCACATGCCTCGCGCACCGAATCATGCCGTTCGATCAGAAGGTCGATGTCTTCAGGTTGCACCTTGATGCCGGCACGGTTGATCTCGAATTTTCGCCTGCCAGTAAGATAGGCGTATCCACTCTCGTCGATGTGGCCGCTGTCGCCGGTCCGGTACCATCCGTCCGCGAGCACGGCCTCGGTCAAATCCGCCCGGCGGAAGTAACCGCTCATCACGCTTGGACCCTGCACGACCAACTCGCCGTCGCCATGGGCCGCGATGGTGCCATCCTCACGGCGGACCGCCGTCCACCCGCCCCATGGGGTACCGATGGCGCCATCCTGCGGCTCGCGGTCGAGTGCGGAAGCGCCTGCCACCCAGTTCGCGGTTTCGGTGATTCCGTACATGTTGACGACGTTGCGGGTTCTGCTCCACTCGATCACCTGGTGCCAGAGATCACTCGAAAGCGGGGCCGAACCCATATGTACCCGCTTGAGCGTTCCCGCCGTAGGGGACCCGGCTATCCGCGTCGCGAGCTTCCAAAAGGCAGGAACCGAACTCAAGAACGTCACCGCGTACTGGTCGATCAAGCGCGATACGTCACGGGCTGCGCTCAACCCATCGCCGCCGGCCAGCACCAGGGTCTGTCCGGCCAGCAGCGGCGTCAGGCAGTTGCCGATGAGCCCGTGCCCGAAATGGGTGGGTAGGACGCACAGCGTCCGTGCCAGATCAGCGCGGCCGATAAACAATGCGTTGAGGGCGACGCGGGAAAGGATCGAACGGAAGCTGTGCACCACAAGCTTAGGTGTGCCGGTGGTGCCCGAGGTGAGCAGCATCAGCGCCGGATCGTCGAGCCGAGCGCCTTGGCTGCCCGCGGTGCGACGGGGCCCGCCTCTCTCTTCTGCAAGGCAGAAGCTGCGTGTGCCTGGGGGGAGTCCCATTGCCGAGTTGGAGCCAACAAGGATCGCCGCCGGTTCGATAAATGCGCTCACATTGGCGAGTTCCTCCGGTGTCAAACCGGGATTCAGGCACACCGCGCAGGCGCCGATCTCCCATACGGCGAAGAGGTCGGCAAAAAACGCGGCACTTCCGCCATGGTAGAGGGCAAGCCGCGCGTCGCGCCCGAGACCGGCGTTGACCAACGCCGCCGTCCGCGCGGCCACGGCCGAACGAAGCGCCTGGGCGCTCCACTCGCGTCCGCTCTGGGCGTCGACGATGGAGCCTAGGAAAGGCGAAGCGGCAAACATGGTGGGTCCGAAAACGCTAGCGCGTAGCGGGCCATGGTGTTGACGACTTCTCGATGAGTCCCGCCTCGTGGAAGCGATCGAGATAACGCCGGATGGTCTGCAGCGGCAGTTTCAGATCGAAGGCGATGTCGATCACCGAGCGATCGCCTTCCAGGCTTTGCATGATCTTCTCGGTCGCTAGATTGAGCGCCCGATCCTCGCGCCAGTCGACCCAAAGGCTGAACCTCGACAGCATGACGGGCCCTTTGAAGGTACGGCGCGGATAGTAGTTGTCTTCGAGATTCCGCCAAAGGGCGAGGAAGAACGCGAGCGTCTCGCCGAGGTTCTCCGGCCGTATGATGGCAGGATTGTCGTCGCTGGTGTGGTACTCGTCGTACGGCCAGCGGGTCAGCGAGGGGGTTGGGATGTCGAACCCGGGCCCGTTTGTCACCATCTCGTCACTGGCGACCACCTCGCGGAAAGCGCCGCGCCGCTCGGTGCCATGCCGCCGAAAATCCGGCAACAATGTCACGAACGCACGGTCGATCAGTGCATCCGCCTGGCGGGAGTGCTGCAGATGGAACGGCTGGTCATGCCCGACCATTTCACAAAACCACGCAAATTTGATGCGCGCGGCAAGCGCCTCGTTGTGCGCAAACCACGCAATCGTGCCGATGGTCTCGGGCACCACTAGCAAGCGGAAACCGTAGCGGCGACGCGACTGGGCGGATAGCGCACGGCACATCTCAAGGCCGACCACGAGCCCGGCGATCGAGTCATTGACTTGCCGGGGATGGCAGATGTTGGTCAGGAACAGGACATCCTGGTCGGTCTCGCCCGGCAGGTAGATCTCACCCAGGCGGAAATCTTCGCGGCCGAACTCGACGTCGATGACGCCGCGCACCGGCGCCGAGTCGTCGAAACGATCCAGGTCGGCGTGCCGCAAGCAAAAACCCCAGGAGCGCTCGTAGTACTTGAACTCCCAGGGGATGGCGTTTGGCCGGGACTTGCTGGTCCACAGGTGGCTGCGAATATCGCCGAGCCGCCCGGAGATCCGCTGCGGCAGCGAATACGACAACAAATGGAGCGGGTTCGAGGCGAAGTCGGCGATGCGCTCGCCGCCGATCTCGAGCCAAGCCTCCTTCACCTTGTAGCGCTCGGGAATGTACCAAGTGTAAACGTCGGCCCCGACCGGATACCGGTGAATGGTCCAGCGCGGATCGGACAGATAACCCCCGCACATGTCGAGGGCGCGATCCATGTCGTCGCAGTTCAACGTCCGGTGCAACGGCCACAGGCGCGACAGCAGGTCGTGCATGCGCGAATTGGCATCGCTGCTCGCGGCTATCATCTCACCCCGATGCATCATCAATAACTAAGCTTGCGCAGATACATCGTCGGCTGCCGCGCATGGCGCACGTGCATCACTTCGTACTTGTCGCCGTAGGTCTCCAGGAACTCCTTTGCGGCGACGGTTTCACCTGGATAGTCCTTGTAGTTCCACTCGTCGAAGACGAAGACGCCGTGCTTGCTCAACCGGGGATGCAGCAGCTCCAGGATCAGCTTCGTCGATTTGTAGAGGTCGGTATCGCAATAGATGAAGGAGAACGAGGCCTCCTTCTGCGCCTCGATGAACGGCGGCAGCGAGCTCTCGATCACGCCCTGATGGATTTCGATCTCGTCCTGCAGCTCATAGAGCTCGATCACCGCTTTGAGTTCATCGAGGGCACCTTTGTATAGGCCGCTAAACTGCGTTGCTTGCCCGTCTTCGGGTGCGAATTCGGTGAGGCCCTTGAAGCTATCGAAGCAATGCACTCTCTTGCAGCCGTGCGGATCGAAGATGCGAAGCAGCTTGGCCAACAGCATCAGGTTGGCCCCACGCCAGGAGCCGAACTCAACTACGTCGCCGGGTACTTCGAGCGTCTGTCGCAGGATATCGGAGACGGCCAGATAGCGGCCGAGGTTGGCGATGCCGCAATAAAGCGGCCACTGGTCGATCAACGACCACAATTCACGCGTGCCTACACGTTTCGAGAGCTCCTTTCGGGCGTCGAAGTAGCGTTGGTCGAGTCGTTGGAATTTTGCGGACATCGGATATCAGCTCGATTGGGGTTCAGTGGTATACAGCAATCCGTGCGCCTGCCCGGCGCGAATGACGCCGGCGGTAGCATCATAAACGGCGTTCGCCTCGATCACGCGCAAGCCCGCTCCTTGGCCGTGGCGGCAGCCGGTATACAGGCCCATTTCCCACAAGCGCTCGCCCATCGGGTCGACTGCAGTTTCGATACCCCGGTCGAGATCGCGGACAAACAGCCCAAAGGCACGACGGCTGGTACAACCCTGGTCGTCGGTGTAGTCGCCCTCGAACGCCTTGTGGTAGCGGTAAGGCACGTCCAAGGCTTCCTCGACGTAGTGGTAGAAGGTCATGCTCTCCTGCTCGCTGAGGTCGAGGATCGCGATGCTTCCGCCCAGTCGGTGCAAGATACCGAACGGCGAATCCGCGCCGTACCCACTGTAGTTGGTGACGCCCCGGAACTGATCGGCGTGCGCGCCGATGGCGGCGAAGGAGTAGATCGGATGGCCGGTGCGAACCGCGTCAGCGTGCAACCGGCCAGCCTCGGTCAACGCTCCCATCTTGGAGGGAGTGGTGCGGATATCGAACGGCACCCCGGCCGAAAAATCGAAATTGAACAAGGGTAATAGCAGGGTTCCCGAGTCCCCGAGAGCCGCCATAAACGAGGCCAAGATGTCGTTGACATCCGGCTTCCGGCCGTATCGGACCAGGCGCCGGAGCGTTCGGGAGACTGCGCTGTGCAGAAGCAGCACGTCGCCTTGCTTGACACCGCACTGACGCCACTCGTTGGCCAAAACTCGGACTGCCTCGGGCACAACGGCAGATCGACGCTAGATGCTGAGGAAATACAGGAAGTCTTCGACGTCCTTGCGGTAGACATCGGGCCGACGCACCGACGCGAACAACGACCCGCCCTCGACCTCTTCCCAGTGATAGTAGCGAGTAAGGGTCAGAAACAGCAGCCGGTCATCGATGTGAATCTCCCAGCGCGGTTCTAGGTCGGTCACCGAATTGGTAATGCGCAGCGGGACATCGTCCTTGCTGTTGATCACGATGAAGTCCGTCGAGGTCGACGGTTTGAGGCAGATCCACCATGGCTCGGACGATGGTCGGACGGAGCGGGCCCGACGCTGGGCGGCATCGACCATTGGCACGATGGGGATCGGCCGATTGCCGATCGGCCGGAACTCGCGTTCGTAGTCGTAGCCGTTGAACGGGATGGACTGAAGATAGGCAGCGATCGCCTTGTTGTCGTAGGGCTGGGTTCGGAGACGATTCGCGGTCATGGTGTCCAGGTCGTACACCGCATCGCCGCCATCGGCGAGAACGATCGATCGCTCGCCGCAGCCGTTCAGCGACAACACAGCGGTCGCATCGGGCATGCCACGATATCGGTTGAGGCGGGCAAGCGGTCCGCCGAGAACGTAGGTGCCGGCGAACGGCATGGCGCGCACCGGATTCAACAACTCGACGTAGCGCTGGTAGTAGCCGAGGAACTGGGCTTGCTTGCGCGCCGCGGCCGCATCGCGCTGGGCGTCGTCGTCGAAACGGTATGTCTGTGGGTAAGGACCGGCGCCGCAGTAGGGCAGGAGTGCGAGGTCTGGGCGCCCCGTGGGGCATGCCGCCCGTATCGCCTTAATCTGCGCTTCGTCGATGTGGTTGTCGTTCATGTTGACGATTGCTTGCTCGCCATGCGTGACGATCAACGCAGTGTCGTGATCGAGCGGACTGCTGCGATTAGGAAAAATCGCCAACTTAGTCCCGCCGTAGTTATCGGAGCCGACAACCTGCGGAGTGAACCCGTCCAGGTGCATTCGCTTCTCGAGCAGCTTTAACTTGCTTTCGCCCACCACGACTTGAGCCTTCGGATACCGTTGCAGATAGGTGCGCAGGAACAGCGGATCGTAGTGGTCTGAGTGGATGTGCGAGATATAAATAAGGTCGGTGGGGCCGATGACATCGACGGCCGGGTGGCCGAGCGGCGGATATTGCAGCCACGAGCCACCATCGGCACCGGGCGTAAACCACGGATCGCAGAGAATGCGCACGGTTGGCGTCTCGATAGTGACGCACGCCGAATAGATGTAGCGGAGCTTCATTGGTACCACCCGTGCATCGCGGTTGCTGGCCTCCCTAGGGGGCCCGAAACACCGGCAGGACGCGATCACCCTTAAGGGCGTCCGCCAGGCGACCCTGGCTGATCCAGCTGCGGAGGCGGCTAAACACTTGGTCGTATACCGCGAGCGTCCGATCGACGTCGTCACCGTTATGCGCCCACGACGGCGCGTGCCAACCTGCAGCCAAGATGCCGCCCCGGAGCGCTTCCTGCTGAAAAACGCTCTTGAGCAGCAGGCCGTCGGCGCCGTCATTGCGGAAAAGGATGAAGTGCCGCGCCGAATAGCCCGCTACCGAGATATGATCGCCAAGTTCGTGGGTCGTAATCAGCTTCTGGATCCCGGCAACCAGTTGGGATCCGATGGCGGCGACGTCCTCGAGCACCGGCTCGCGCTGCAGAACGTCGAGGACGGCGCCGGCGGCGGCAATCCCCAGCATGTCGCCGCCGAAGGTGAACGAGAAGAAGATCTCGTTGAACACCTCCATCACTGCGGCGCGACCGACGATCACTGAAATCGGCACGCCGTTGCCTAGTGCCTTGCCGAAGCAGGCGAGATCGGGAGCGACGCCGAATTTTCCGAAGGCGCCTTGTCGGTGGATGCGAAATCCGGTCCAGCATTCATCGAAAATCAGGATCGCACCGTGCGCGGTCGCCAACGCCCGCACTTGCTCCAGATACCCTGACTTCGGCTCGATCAGGCCCATCGGCTCCATGATAATGGCGGCGACGGCGCCGCGGTGTTGCTCGAGCAGTTGCGCCAGCCGGTCGGCGTCGTTGTACGGAAAGGCGATGGTCAGTTCGCGCACGGCCCGCGGGACGCCGGCGTTACGTGTCGTGGTGCCGATGAACCAGTCCTGCCAGCCGTGGTAGCCGCAGCACAGCACGATGTCGCGGCCCGTCGCAGCGCGCGCGGCGCGCACCGCGCCGGAGGTGGCGTCCGAGCCGTTCTTGCCGAACCGAGCGCGCTCGGCGTACGGAAACCATTCGATCAGGCGCTCTGCGAGCTCGAGCTCGCCTTTCGTTGGGAGGGAAAACGCAATGCCATCGTCGAGTTGACGTCGAACCGCCAGGTTCACCGCCGGGTGGTTGTGGCCGAGCAGCAGCGGCCCCAGCGCCATCGGCCAGTCGATGTACTCGTTGCCATCAGCGTCCCACAGGTGCCCTCCCTCGGCCCGGACGGCGAAAACCGGTGCTGCGCCGCGCGGATATTGGGTCCAGCCCTTGGAGAACGTCTGCGTCTGGGCGGGAATCGCGCGTTCGGCGCGTTGCAACAATTCGAGTGACTGTGCGTATACCGGGGGCATGTTGTGGCCCTGCCGCATCATGGTGCCCTCCGCGCCGAATTTCCGGTCAAGGCCCGCCAAGAACTACGAAGATCGGCTCCGATCGCCCGAGCGAGTGCAGCGACGATTCGCGCGTTGGCACGCCGGCTTGTGCCCATCCGTGGATGATCCGCACGGTTCGTAATCGGCACAGCCACCGTGGCCGTCCTGACACCGCCGCGCAACGCATCGAGCGCGAGTCGGGTGCCGACCGAGCGTTCTCGGTCGAACGGACCATAGGCGCTATATAGATGCATTCGGTAAGCTTTGAGCCCACAGAGAATGTCGGCAACGCCGAACCGGCGACGTACGTAGAGGTTGAACAGTTGCTCGCCGAAGCGGGCCGCTGTCGGGCGAATACCCAGGACCATGTCGATCTGGCCGGCCTCGGCCAGGGATATCATCTTCGCCAGCGTCGCCGCGCTGTGCTGGCCGTCGGCATCGAACGTGATGACGAGCTCGGCGCCGGCCTCTTGCGCCGCCCGGAATCCACTATCGATCGCTGCATCGTAACCCCGGTTCTCAGGATGACGAACCACGCTCGCGCCCGCCGCACGTGCGGCATCGCCCGTCGCGTCGGTCGAACCATCGTCGACGACGATAGCGTTGCCGTGGACTGAAACCGACCGCACTACCTGGGCAATGGTCGCCGCTTCGTTAAGCGCGGGAATGACGATCGCAACGTTCACAGCAGGTCGGACAGGCGGACGCACTCTCCGGATGGAATATCGTGTCGGGCGACCCGGCCGATCACGTAGCTGAGGCGGTAGGGCGGCAGGGCGTCGCGCGGGCACGGACGCAGGACGGTCAAGTCCGCGGCCCGTATAGCAGCACCGGCCTTTATTGGCTGCGCCGCCCGCACCGCGCGGCGCTGCAGCACTACGGTTTCCTGCTCGTTGTCCATAACGCGCTTGGTCTCCGATCCGAGGGCCGCCTCCAACTCGCGCGTCCGTAACACCATCTCGCGCCAGCTCACCGGATCCATGGAGAACTTGTGGTCCGGGCCGAAACGCTCGGGGTCGTCGGTGAAATGCTTCTCAACCGCGCGGGCGCCGAGCGCGACAGCGCCAAGCACCGTCGCGTGGCCCGGCGTGTGGTCGGAGAGACCGAGGATCAGATCCGGGAACTCCCGCGCATAAGTCTTCAGGACGTTCAGGCTAATGTGATGAAAGTTTTCGACCGATGCAGTGTAGTTGGTGTTGCATTGCATCAGCACGATATCGTCCGTGTGCCGCCGCGCTACGTCGACGGCCATCCGCACCTCGTCGATTTCGGCGGCGCCTGTTGCCATTAGCAGCGGTTTTCCGTCGCGTGCCAGGCGTTCGATGTTGTCATGCCAGGTGATGTCACCGGAGCCGAGCTTCCAGGCGCAAACATAGGGCGACAATTCTGGAATGAGTTCGAGATCGTAGGGAGCCGTGAAATAGTCGATGCCGGCCGCATCGCATGTCTCGCGTAGCGTGTGGGCCCAGTGCACCGGGATCGAGGCATCCCGGTATACTTCGAAGACGCTTTTCCCCCATGTCGACTGGTGGGACTGCCGGCTTCCCATCGTCGCGAAGCCATAGTCCGACACGATGGTCTCGGCCCGAAAATTCTGGAACTTCGCCGCGTTCGCCCCGGCTTCGGCGCAGAGGAACACCAGATCCTTGGCGCGCTCGAGATCGCCGTCGTGATTGGCGGCGATATCGGCAATCATGTAAGTCGGGCGACTTAGTCCAATGATATGACGGCCGATGTGCAACTCCCGCGTCATAGCTTGCGTATTTCCTCTTCCAGCGTCGGTAATGCCCGACCAAGGAGGGCTTCGGCCCGACCATTCTCCATCCTCAGGTCGTGGGGCCGCGGAGCGCGCCCCGGTATTGATTCGGACGTGCCGACGCGCGCGCTGCTGATGGAAAGTCCGAGGTGACGGGCAACCGCAAGGCCGAACTCCGCTTTCGACGTTCCTTCGCGGCATCCAAGGTTGAAGACACCGCGTGCTTCGGTCTCGAGAAGTTCCGCGATCAGGCTTGCAAGCGTTGCCATATGCAGCGGTGAAAACAGAGAGTCCCTGAACAGGGTGATGGGTTTTCCACCGCGCAATCCGTCGACCACGAAATCGCTCAAGCTTCGCCGGTGTACGCTCCGCGATGGTCCGAATAAGTTGGTACGCAACACGAGCGTGTCAGGATGCTTGAGGGCTTCGGCCTCCCCGGCCAGCTTGCTTCGGCCGTAGGCGTTGACGGGTGCCTCGCCACCTTCGAGGTGCGGACCGGCTCGGTCAGGATAGACCTGATCGGTCGAGATGTAGATGCAGCGTACGTTCTCGGCCAAGGCGGCGACGACGTTCGCCACCACGAGCCGGTTGCTGCGGTCAGCCCCGTTCGGGTCGCGTTCGCATTGGTCGACGTCGGTGAGGGCGGCGGCATGGACGATGGCTGACGCGCCGATGTCGTGGAGGGTTCGACGCGTGGCTGCCGGATCGGTTAAGTCGCAACGATGCGGGCCATGCCGGGAGATCGCCTCCACGCGATGACGCCCCGCTATCGCCTCGCAGATATACGGCCCAAGCAACCCGGTGCTCCCGGTGACGACGACGATCAAGAACCGCTACTCCGCCACCAGGCGCCGGCTGACGGAAAGCGAAGGCGGCAGTACCGCTTGCAGCGCGCTCGCGCTCAGCCACTCATCGTTGTTGTCGCTGGCGTAACGGAAGCCCTCGGGCAGCGGCTTCTCGTCGGCGTGGTAATGCCGCTGTTCCCCGTACAGCATGGGGCGGATCACGTACCGATCCGGAAGCTGCAGTGTCGTGCGCGCATCCTCCTCGGTAATCAAGACCTCATGCAGCTTTTCGCCGGGGCGGATTCCGATGACGTGGGTCGCCAGGTTCGGTGCCATGGTCCGGGCTACGTCGACGACCCGCATGCTCGGAATCTTCGGTACGAAAATCTCGCCTCCCTGCATCATCCCGAAGCACGACAGTACAAAGTCGACCCCTTGCTCGAGGGTGATCCAGAAGCGCGTCATGCGCGGGTCGGTGATTGGCAAGCTCGTCGCGCCTTCGTCGATGAGCTCCTTGAAGTGCAGGACGACGCTGCCGCGCGAACCGATGACGTTGCCGTAGCGCACCACGGAAAAGCTGGGTCGATTGCTGGCCCCGACCAGCCACTTGGCGGCGACGAAAATTTTGTCGGAGGCGAGTTTGCTCGCGCCGTAGAGGTTGATCGGGTTGGCGGCTTTGTCTGTCGACAACGCGATTACGTGCTTGACGCCGGTACGGATCGCCGCCGTTACCACGTTTTCCGCGCCGTGCACGTTGGTGCGAATACACTCGAACGGATTGTACTCGGCGACCGGAACGTGTTTGAGAGCGGCGGCGTGAACCACATAATCAACGTCGCGAAACGCCATCTCCAGCCGCTCGACGTCGCGCACATCACCGATAAAGTAGCGCAGCGATCCGTTGTCCCGGAACGCCGGGCGCTGCCGCATGTCGAACTGCTTGGACTCGTCGCGCGAGAAGACAATCACTTTGCGAGGCCGAAAACGGTTCAACAGCACCTCGATGAACTTCTGTCCGAATGAGCCCGTTCCTCCGGTGACGAGGATGACCTTGTTGTCGAAATCCATGGTCACGATGATGCTCCCAATTGCTTGGCAACCGTACCCGTTGCTGGCGCGGGCGTGCTGCCTTGTTTTTTCTCGACCGATTGCCACGGATCGAAATCGTCCAGATAGGTGAGTCGGCGCCGCACGTCGACCGGTAGCCTCCGCACGAACCTTTCGAACAGTCGGGCGTCATCCGCGGAGACCTGGGTCTCGCCGTAGCCCAAGGCGACATTTCGATTGGGGGGCGGCGCAATCTCGATTCCCAAATGGGGAAGGTGCAGCCCGTCGAGCGTGTGCCGCCAGACGTTCGCATCGTTCATCGCTTCCGTGCGGATCGTCGCTGTACGCTCGACGTTCGGCAGTCGGGCGAGTTCCTGAAACCGCAAGTGCAGCTCGCACCACATCCATAGATAAAGTTCGCCCTTCTCCATGTCGGCGTCGTCGAGGCGCAGGACGTTGCAGCGGTCGCCCGGGCGATTGTTGTCAAGAGGGAAGTTTTTCCGGCGGTTTAGGAAGCTGCGCATGTTGGTGAGCGGATTCCTCACCATGAACAGCAGCGAGAACCGGGGGATAGTGCGGATGATCCCGCGGTGCAGACCGCGGGCAAAGAATTTAGTGACGTCGACATAGATCGTGGCGCCGCGGCGAGCCGCTTCTTCTTCGACGAGCTTCATTCGCCGACGCACGACCTTTTCGATGTAGTCGTCGTCGCCGCGCACGAATGCCTTGATGACCTCGCCCCGGCCGAGCAACTCGTGAGTCTCGATGAACCGGCGATGGAAGCGGTGCTGCCATCTCCCGAGGCGACCGGGCAGGGTAGGGACGTACTCGGGGAACTCGTTGGCCGCCCAACAGCCAGGAACCGTGCGATTGAGAAACGCGGTGGTCTGCGCGCCACCGCCGCGGCCGGTAAAGACCGTAAAGACATAGTGTTGGACAGGCGTCACGGCGGGACCTTTGGATGGATCAGACCGCCGTGGCGGTCGCGACGTAGACGTTGCAGAAATGGCGCGGCCACAACGTCATTGATGTTCGCTGCAGCGCTTCGCCCAACGTCGACAATTGATAGCCCTTCGCTCGGGCACTGTGTTCGTCAAAACGATCGTGGCGATGCCGCAACAATGCGAGCTTGTGCAGGAACGGCATGTTCTGGACGTATTCGAGATCGGTGACAGCGAATCCGGCGGCACTCAAGCAGCGGCGGATTTCCGGTTCGGTATAGTTCATCTTGTGAAAGTGCGTCCCTGCACTACTGCCGTCCGAATCGGAAAGCGCATCGAGAATGCGGTTCTGCAGGTTGTCGGCGCGAAAACTGGCGCAAAGCACGCCGGAATGTCGAAGGACGCGTCTCGTCTCCGAAAGCGCGTCGTTTAGGCCGTTTTCGAGGTTGTGATAGAGACCGAACGCCAACACGCAGCCGAAAACGCCGCTGGCAAACGGCAGCTGCAGGATATCGCCGGCCAAAAGGGGCAGCGTGTCGTCGACGCCGTGCAATTTGTGCAGCGGCGCTTCGATGAAATCGAGCCCCACGATGCGGCGTCCCTGTCCGTGGTAGTATCGCAGTACCCGACCGGGGCCGCAGCCTGCCTCGAGCACCGCACCCGAGGCTCTCGCCAGGGTTGCCTCCGCGTGGCGTCCCGGATAACGCGCCAAGTTGAGTGTCGTGCCGTCAGCCTCGATCGCCTCCCAACGCAGCCGCCAGTAGTCGCGGTTGCCGCCATGCGAACGGTGCGTCGCCCTCACGGTCGGTCCACCAGGCCGCAGCGGCCAAGGGCGAGGTGCTTGAGCACCGGATGGATAACGTGAAACGTCTCGGCCGCTTCATCTTCGCTCGGCTTGCCGGCGGAGAAGCCACCACTACGCAGCCGCTCGATCAGCACCTGACGCAACACGTCGCTCCGGACTAAGGGATCGAGGACGCGATCGACCTCCACGCCCTTCGGTACCGGGTAACTCCGACGCAAAAGGATGGGCCCGGTATCGATCCGGGAGTCCAACCACAGCGCGGTCGCGCCGATGGTGCCTTGCCGCAGGATGCTGTAGTAGAAGGCGGTGCTACCGCGGTATTGCGGCGCATACCCGCCATGGACGTGCAGATAGCGTTTGCCGATCGAGAGCGTCGGTTCCCGTAGGATGAGTCCGCCCGGACCGGAATAGAGCACCACGGGCTGCGGCAGGTCGCGCAGTAGACCTCGCACCGATGGCTGATTGATGTCCGTCGCAGGCGACATCAGGGTCTCGACCCCCGCACCCGAAAAAACCTGTTGCGCGGTCGTCGCCGGCTGGAACCGAATCGGTCCATCGGTCTGCCCGAGGTCGACCTCGACGACGGGCGCCCCGTCCCAATCGGGCTCGTGCCCGGGCAGATAAACGACCAGTGCCGGCCAAACATCCAGCGCTGCAAAGCACTGCGCATAGGCCCGCGAGCGCCAGGTCGGCGCGCAGAGCATGGCCACATCGGTTAGGCGGCGCATTGCATTGCCAGGCGCTCGACGAGGAATCGTTCGGTCTCGATCACGTTGCTCAGGGTTTGTGCGTCCGCTGCGGAAAAACTTGCTGGCGATTGCGAGGCGAGCGCGTCGCAGAGCTTGAGCAGCGTCGACAGATGCTTGAGCGAGCCCGTTCGTTGCGCCAGCGCAGCGAGGCACTGCGCGAACAGGACGTAGGTGGCGAGCGATGCCGGCAGCGATCGCGGGTCCCGTTTGCCGTCCGCCGAATAGTGTTCGAACAGGCGCTTGAACACCTCGTATTTCACGACGAAGGGTTCGATTGCACTCGCAAAGTCGGCCGCGTCCATGGTGCCAAGTCGTAGTTCCTCGAACGCCACGGAAATCCGTTCGGCAAGCGCGAAACTGCCGGGTAGAGCAGGCTGGCACGAAGCGCAAATAGCCGACTGCTGCCGTGCGCGGGCGACGAGGCTGGCTAGGAAACGATCGCGGCTCGCCCGCCAGGCGGCAAGATAGTCACGCTGGTGGCACTTGGCGAAAAAATACGTCTCCGGCTCGGCGAACAGATCGCGCTGTCCATACGGGTATTCGGTCATGTAATGGCTGGCAAGCGGGTCAGAATCCGATCGACAATAGCGTGCGGTGGCTCCAGGACCGCCGGCGGCGCCAGTACGAGATCAGGTCGTGGCGGCCGAGGAAAAGGTATGTCGACCCCCACAACGTTTTTCATCTCGCCCCGCCGGGCGGCGGCATACAGACCTTTGTGATCACGCCGCTCCAACACGTCCATCGGCGTGTCAAGAAACACCTCGAAATAGCTCGAGAAATGCTGCCGGTTCCAGGCCTGCCATTCGGGGAAGATCGATAGGATAGCGGCGACCGCGTGGATGCCCTGCGAGTCCAGCATTGCGCAGAGCCGCGAGGCTCGAGCCGCATTCACCTGGCGCCCGGCGATGTCGTGCCCGGGACTGTCACCCCATACTTCACGGATCGCATCGCCGTCGACGAAGACGAGGTTGGCAATTCGAGGCCGGAGCTGACGCACCAACTCGGCGCCGATCGTTGTCTTGCCGGCCCCCGACAGGCCGATAAGCCAGATGACCATCGTCTTAAGCGGTCCGGAAAAACCGGTCGAGACGGCCCTCGGCCAGCATCGCCTCGTACAGCCGTAGATCGTCGGACGTGTCGAATTCGAGCCATCCGCCGGCAAACGGGGCCGCGGTTAGCCGGACACCCGACTCGGCCAGGCCGCGCAACAGATCGGTCATGTAACAGTTGATGCGCGGCCGTCCCATCATCCACGTGCTGCCTTCCGCGGCTGCATCGTAAAAGGCGCAAAGCTGGTGCAGGCCGGCTTTACTCAACCGAAGGAGGCCGATGTACTGCGCTTCGATCTCGGCTAGCGAAGTTGGTTTCCGGCCAATATCGACGATGTGGCCGTCAGCATCGATACGTAGCGTTTCGGCATCGTCGAGCGGGTTCTCGGACCTTGCCCGCCACAGGTCGAGCCAATTGCGATCGACCGCGACGACGATATCGCCTGAGGTTTCGAGCACCGCCTGTACGACGCGTGCCTCATAGATGATGTCGCCATAGGCGATCACGAGGCCTTCGGCCGACTCCAGTGCGTCGCGGGCGCAGAACAGGCTGTGCACCATGTTGGACCGGTCCCACTCGCGATTGTCCCAGAGGCGGACGCCCGAATTGTCGAAAGCCTCTCCCCGATACCCCCTCACGACGCCGATGTCGGTGACGCCATTGGCGCCGAGTGCCGAGCGTTGCCAGTCGAACAAGCAGTGGCCGGCGAACGGCAGCAGGCATTTGGGGGCGGAGTCGGTATGCGGCCGCAACCGGGAGCCGCGACCGGCTGCCAGAATGATGGCCTGCTTCACGCCCGGCACCAAAAGGCTCCGCGTGCCAGCAGTTGCTCGATCAGAGTGTTGTCGAAAGCGGCGGCTGGATTCGGTCGCTCCGGATGCCACTGCACGGCGACGATCGGGTAGCTATCGTGAACCACGCCCTCAACAACTCCATCGGCCGGACTGGTCGCGATAACCGTCAACCCAGCGCCCCGTTGCGCTTCGGAAAATCCCTGTTTGTGGAACGAATTGACGTCCAACGCCGGACCACGCGCCCACGGCTGGAACGCGGGACTAATTTCGATTGGGTGGGTGCAGTTCACGTGGGGGTGGGAGCCGTTGCTCGTCCGGCCGAGATCGGCGGAAAGGCTCCCGCCAAAGAATGCGTTGACGAGGTGCAAGCCCCTACAGGTTGCGAACACCGGCAGCGACCAGTCGATCGCGGCTCTTAGAAGCGCGTTCTCGGTGAGGGTACGCTGGGCCGATATCGAGCCCGAGCCGGCGCTGCTAGCAACTAGATCGTTGCCGCCGGTGAGAATCAGTCCGTCGACCGAGAGACTCCCCAGGAACGCGCCCGGTTCGTCGACGCAATTAGGTACGAGCGCGAACCCGTACTCATGCTCGCTTAGCCAGCGCTGCCAGTCGTGACTCAGCGCGTCGCGAGTCTCCGCGTACGCGGCTTCCTCCACCACGCGCATGGTGAGGGCGAGGCGCGTCATGAACGGATGACCCGGACCCGGTGGCTGGCGCAGTCCAGTTCGATGATGGCAGCTTTGGCGAGTCCGTCGTATAGCCGCTCGCCGCATCCGATCGCTGCCGGAACCGCAAACTCGGCGCAACGGATCGCCATGTGCGAATTGGCGCCGCCGTACTTGGTCACGAGCCCGGCGATCGGGTGCGAGAATATCCAATCGAAACCGGGGTCGGCGCTTTCGATCAGCACGATATGGCCGCCGATATCCGGCATGGTGCGGGCATCGAGCCGGCAGGTGGGCGCCGTCACGGTGCGATGCGTGATGAAATTCGGATGGCCGAGGGGCAGCCGCACCACGTCGATATCACGCGGCCCGAAGATGAGATGCGGTAGGCGAACCGCACGGGTAACTGCATAGGCGGCACGACCCTCGGCGACGAGCTCGGCGGCTCGAGCGCGATCAAGGCCTGCGGCGATCGCCTCAATCGGTAAGTGCGCGATCTCTTCGCGATCGAGCCCGAGCGCGTCGCCCCAGTCGGCGAGCGCACTCAGCGCGTCGCTGATGTTGCGCGAAAAAAGAAATTTCGATTTTTCGCGGGCGACGACCGCGGCCGTGACGTAGCCGAGCAGCTCCTCGGCGGAGACGGCGAAGCCTTCTTCGCGCAGCAACTTTTCGATCGCGCTGCGCTGCCGTGCGGTCGCCGTGAACGCGCTCTTGACCGGCATCCGCGTGGAAAGGCGGCCCAGATACAGATCCGGTCTCTCGTCATACCGCCACGAGGTAATGTCGTATGTGCCGGGGCGCAGGTGTCCGTAACGAGCAAGAAACGCGGCATGGTCGCCGCCAGCGTTCGCGACAAGCGCCAGGTCGTGCACGAATTCGGTCGCCACGGTACTGATCGACTCGAGAAAACGGTCACAGTCTTCGGTGCTCAGCGCCTCGCGGGCGGCGAGCGCACGAATGAAAGAAATTCCGATGAAGGCATAGCGGGCAAGTTGGGCAAAAGGCAGGGTGCCTAGTTCGATGCAGTCATCAAGGAGGCGAATGGCCCGCCCGCGGGGTGGCAAGGAATTTGCCGCCCGTCGGCGTTCGTCCAGTCCTTCGCCGAGAGTTAGGAGCCGGCTGATCTGTTGGCGGCCTTGGCCGAGGATTTTCGCGGTCAGCGCGCCAAGACCGTCGCCGAACCGGCTCACCTGCGCCGCGGCGAAACCGGCCGCGCGCAGATCGGCGGCGCAAGCTGCGAATTCGGGTGTTCGGCACGTGTAGGCAATGGCGAATTCAATGCGATCGTGCAGATCCCGGTTGGCCTGAAGTTTGGCGAGCTGGAACGTGAGGAGGTCGTCGGCGAAACCGGAATCGCAATTCGGCGGCAGGAACGAATTGAGGCTGCGCCGCACGTCGATATAAGGCCGGCCGGCGAACGCCGTCAGCAGCGGCCGTGGCGTCATTGCGCGGTACCCCATCAGCACGCGCGCCTTCAGCCAGACGTCGTCCGTGATCAGCCTTCGATACAGCGAGAGCGCCAGGTTGCGTGGCGTCGAGCCGATCATTTCGGCCGGGTTCCAGTCCGGCATCTCGCCGTAGGCCGTCGTCAACCCATGCGCACCGTCTTCGGGGCCCGACGAGCGCTCCAGCGCGGCGCGAGTTTCGTCGAGGGCGGTATCGATCGCATCGTCTCCGACCGTTTGCCAGCGCGACCGGGCGGCGAGCGGCCGTACCTGCAGCACATAAACCTC
This sequence comes from Planctomycetota bacterium, assembly GCA_016872605.1. Taxonomy (GTDB): domain Bacteria; phylum Planctomycetota; class Planctomycetia; order Gemmatales; family Gemmataceae; genus SIAQ01. Next base: position 14,382 of record VGZI01000010.1, on the reverse strand, counting down.
TTCCCGTGCGGTGATGCAGAATTCGATGTCCAATGTCGAGCAATCGGTGACCGCTTCGATCTCCTTCACGACATCGATGAGTTTGCGGAAGCGTGCCGACAACAAGGCATCTGGCCTGGAGCGATGTACCAGGATGGTCTTGCTTTCGGCGCCGCCGGTGACGGAATCGGTACGCCCGCTGGTATCGTCATAGTTGACGACGTAGTACGGCGCGCCGGTATCCAAATCGCGGGTCAACGCCACGCCGGACACAGCCACGTCCTCGACCATGGGTTGGACGAGGACCTGATGGAGTTCGTGGTCGTCGGGATAGCTGGCGACAACCTCTTCGATGGCCGCGGCCACATCGTCGTGCCGGGCGGCGATGCCGGTGAGGCTGAGATGAACGCCGGCCATCGACGACTGCCAGCTATCCTCCCCTCGGGCGCTCGAACGGATCGCCAAGCGGCTTCGCGGGAAACGCTCTACCACCTCCGACACGATCAGCTTCGATCTGCGTCGCCAGTCGCCGACATCAAAAAGAAGCGAGGGGCAAATGCTCGCTGCCTGCAGACGGCCCTGCAGCCGCAGCAGGCTTTCGCCCTTGGTGCCAAAGGCGAAATTCACGTGATCATTCCGAAGGCGGCGCTCAAGCTCATGCGGACTTCCGGAAGCGGGCCGCTTCCACCAAGTCAACCTCGCGGCCGTCGAGCAAGAACTGTCTTAGGCGACGACCCTCGGCGACCATACCGGTCTTGCGCATGATGCCCAGCATACCGTGGTTGTCCGCCATGGTTCCGGCCGTCACTTTGCGTATCCCGGCGTCGTTCAGCAGGTACTCGCAGACCGCTTCCCACGCTTCGCTGCCGTAGTTCCGGCCCCATACCTTTCGCTCGCCGATCAGGATGCCAACGTCTGCGACGCGATTCGGCGGGTCGACGTGGGCGGTGATATTTCCGATATGGGCTGCAGAGCCATCGCGAAGAGTGATGGCCCAAAAGAAGTGCGGTGAGTTTTCGAAAGACCACCAATAGTCGCGGCAGCTTTCCATCGTATGCCGGCGGTGTCGTTGTTCGCTAAAGCGGACGACTTCGGGGTCATTCAGCCAGCCGACGTATTTTTCGGTCAAGAACGCCGCGGCGAAAGGCATGATCCGCAAGCGTTCAGTTTCGAGGGCCCGCGAACTAGCCATTTTCAGCACACGGGGGCCACCACCAGTCGATGCACGAGTTCGGCGACGCGATCGGCAGCGCCTGAAGGAAACTCACGCTCAACCTCGTGGTCATCCGACCGTTCATAGGATTGGCGTCCGAAAACGATGCTCAATTGCTGCCGCAACTCTTGTCGCTCGTCGGCACAGGCGATCAAGCCAGCATGAATGCCAGGAAGCCAGTTCCGTTCCACGCGCCGCGGCACGACCGACAAAGTGGGCCGCCCGAGTATCGTCGCTTCGACCAGCAGCGTCGTGGTGAGTCCGACGACCACATCCGCTGCGAATACCGACTCCAAACCGCCCTCCGGACCCAAGACCAGATCCAGCTCTTCGCGATAGGCGTCGTATGTTTCGCGAGTATCCTTGGGGTGCAGGCGCAGGACAAGAAACGGCCTGACTTGCAGAGACCTTAGCGCGTCCAGTACCTCTTCCAGTACGATAAGGGTTCGAGCAGCTGTGTCGCCGCGTCCATGCAGCGAATATTCCTTGGACCTTTTGAACGCGCTCGTGTCCACGCCGTCAGAAATCTCGCTGAGGAACATAACCACCGGACGAGGGCCGGCGGCGGCGTACCACTTCGCGCGCAACGCGGTTCGGCCGACGCTCTCGAGCTGTTGCCGGCTCCGTCGCGCCCGATCGTAAACCGGGTGGCCGCACGAGACGACATCGGCCGCTGGCTGACCCAACCGTATGAAAGCTTGGCGCGTGGTTTCGTCGGCTACAACGATCACGTCGGGTGCACGTCCGAGGGGTGAGCCGTCACGCCCTGGAAAACGGTGGGCCGGATTAGCCGGATGGTCGACAAGCCCGATCGAAGTTATCCGCCGGACCGGAGCTAACTCGAGTAGGTCTAGACCCACGGTGTTGGTGTTCTCGGAGGTGCCGACCAGCATTATTTTCGGTTGGTAGGTTGAAAGCAGCTCGGCGGCGCTTTGGGGGGCGCGGACGTAGGCCACTCCGAGCCGTTGCAAATGCGGAGCGGCGTCGGCTTTCGCTAACAGAACCGCCGTAGCGCCTCGGGCTTCGATCGCCGCCGGCAGGTCGGCGACGAAGTTCGCCGCGCCCGGATCCTCGGCGAAGATGAGAGCGTCGCGTGATCCGGGCGTCGCGCTCAAAGCCGCACCGGAATGCCGCCCCGGTCGATCGACTCATGCAGCGCGGAGAGCGCGCGCTCGGTCCGGGCGGCGTTCTCCCCGCTACTCCAAACCGGCGATCCATGGCGGATAGAATCGGATAGGTTATCGTACATGCGGAAAAAAGCGTCGCCCACCGGGCACTCCACGATGCGACCCGTGTCACTGGCGATTTCGGCCGCGCCTGTGACGCCCCGGTTCTCGGCGCGCGGGAAGACCGTGGCAACGAGGCTCTCCTGGAGCAAGGTCAGCCGGCCAAGCGATCCCCAGACGTCGATGCCGACCTCGCGGTAGTGATCGAAATCAAGGACTCCGGCGATGCTCTTGACCCCGCTCGCATGGGTAAGCGCAAACGGGACGTCGATATCGTCGGAGAATCTGGGCCGCGGAGTAGGGCGTGCAGCGCCAATCGTCTGAGCGGCCAAGACCTCGCCGAACAGCATGCGAAGAAAGTCGATTAAGTGCGAGCCGTTGTTGTGCAACCCGCGTCCGTAGGTCGCAAACACGGCCTGAGGCTCACCCACGTACTCGAGAAGCTTGCCGTTGGCTAACTCGCGTAGCCCAGTCGCGAATCGGCGCCAATAGTTGACCTGGACCACGATATTCCGCTGCCGACAAAGGTTGAGGAAAACGTCTCGCTCTTCATCCGTGAGTCCCAGCGGTTTCTCGGCAACGATGGCGCGCAACGTCGGCGTGGCTTCGATCACACCCTTCCATACCCAATGGGGAGCGGTAAGAACGGCTACCTCGGGCTGATAGGAAGCGACAAGCTCCTCGATGCGTGCCGCGCAATGGGGAATATGCCATTCGGTACGCGCGCAGGCCCGCGCCCGTGAATCGATATCGACAACGGCCGCCCACTCGTAGGCCGGGTGATTGGCCAGTGCCTCTGCGTGTGTCGCGTACCTGAAAAAGCGTGCCATCCGGTCATCGTGCGACATGCCGGCAGCGACCTCTCCAAAGCCGATGATGACGGTTCGCAAGCGGGCCAGTTCACTCAACGAACAGGCTTCTCCTCGCAGTGCCGGTTAATTGCCGCCAAAGCTGGCTGGCGGGCCAGCAGCGCCAGCACGTCGCCGGTAGAAAACAAGGGCCCGTGCCCGGGTAGCAACTCCCGATAGACCGCGGTGATGAATTCGAGATCCTCGCGGTAATCGAGCTGGAAGCGGTATCGCGCGCCGCGCCAACACGGCGGCGCCATCAGGTGATACAAGCGAAACCGCTGCGGATTTTCGTAGAAGTACAGCGACACGTGTTCCCGAACCGCGGGGTCGTCGATCGAGCGCTCAACCGTAGCGAGATCCGTGAAGCGAAATACCTGGGCGTCGACGCCCTGCGGGAACGACAAGCGGCAGGTATTGGAGACGACATCGCAGTCATTGGCGAAGAACGTGTCGACCGCCATGTCGATCACTTGCGGGTCTAGAAGCGGCGTATCGCCGCATACCTCGACAATGACGTCCGACGTCATGTCGCGATGCGCTTCAACTACCCGATTGAGGACGTCGTTTTCGCTTCCGCGGTAGGTCGCGACTCCGGCCGCGCTAGCCCACGCGGCGATCGGATCGTCCTCCGGCGAGTCCGTGGTCGCGACGACGACATCGTCGAGACGCTCGCAGCGACGCAGTCGTGCGAGGATTCGCGCCAATGCCGGCTCGCCACAGATATCAGCCATCACTTTCCGTGGCAGTCGGCTGGAATTCATCCGTGCTTCAATGCTGGCAACTACTCGCGGCATCGCGCCTAGCCTACTACGCCCGCTTTTCCGCGCTCGCCTTCTCGTATTTTCGCAGCGCAGATAAATGCCTATGCACCTTGCGCAGGGCATCGCCGAGTTGCGCAACCTCGCCTTCAGAAATTTCATAGGCGCACGGCTCGAAGACGATCGCTTCGTGCTCGTGCAGGCGCTCGGTAACCGGACATAGACCCTTTTCGTATCGCTGACTCGTGGGCGTGAATGGCCAGCCGTTCCGGCCGAAGGCTACTCGCTGGCGAAACAGCGGCAGTAGGTAGAGCGGCTTCACGTAGCCGACGGCGTGCGGGAACCCTTCGGCAGCAAGTGCCGCGCTGAACGTCGCCCGCGTCACGCCGAGGCGCTCGGGATCGAAACGCATAGTCCAGCAGTAGTAGTTGTGCCGGCAGCCGTCGCGCACGACCGGCGGATACAGCCCTTCAAGATTCTGGGCTTCTTCGGTCAGGCGGACGGCCACACGCTCGCGAGCCGCGACGTGATCGTCGACCCGGTTGAGCTGCGCTATTCCGATCGCCGCGGAAAGCTCGGGTAAGCGAAAGTTGAAGCCGACGATATTCACTAGTGAATCAACGTCTTCGCCCGCGACCGCGTTCTCGCCATGGTTGCGGATCAGTCGGAGGCGCTGCGCCAGGTCCGCGTTGGCGGTAACGCACATGCCGCCTTCACCGGTGTGGATGTGCTTGTGGTAATTGAGGCTGTAGACCCCGATGTCGCCGACTGTGCCGGCGCGTTGTCCGTGCTCATCCGCGGCCCAGGGCGCCTGTGCGCTATCCTCGATCAGGTAGAGACCTTTTTCGCGCGCGAGCCCAACGAGTTCCCGCAGCGGCGCTGGATGCCCGAACAAGTTAACCGCGAGAATCGCGCGGGTCCGTGGCGTGATCGCTTCGCGGACGGCATTCGGCTCGAGGCAAAACGTGCGGCGGTCTACATCGGCAAACACCGGGATGGCGCCGTAGAACAGCGGCGCCACGACCGTGGCCGACATGGTCCACGGCGGTACGATCACTTCGTCGCCCGGACTGACGCCGATAGCGCCGATCGCCGCGATCAACCCCGACGTGGCCGAATTGACCGAAACCGCGTGCGCGACGCCGTAGCGTTGGCGCCACAGCTCCTCGAAGGCCTTTACTTTGGGGCCGCCGAGGAACTCCGGACCCGGACTGCCGTAGAAGCCGGAGAGCTTGCCGCTGTCCATGACCTCGATGACCGCCTGTTTTTCCGCCTCACCCATCGAGCGATACGGACGAAGCGGTGCGCGAATCACCGGATCGCCGCCTAAGAGCGCGAGATCTGACATACGTTTGCCTTGCAGTGCTTGTTGCCTACTGAACCGCGATGGACGGGCGCCACTTCTGCGCCAGCGCGACAAGAGCCGGTGGGGTAGGGATCTTGCCGTTACAACGCTCGTATATCCAACTCGCACGCGCCAAATCCGATTCGGTGTCGACCGCAAGCGAGCAATCTGCGAAAGCAGGATTGCCCGACTCATAGTTCGCGATCCGGAAGCGCTGGGGGTGGGCATAGAAATGTCGGGTCATGTGTTCGCGCTCGTCGACGCTGGCGGCCGCCGCCGCAGCCCCAAGGGCTTCGGCGGCAATTGTCTCGACGCTCAAGCCTTTCGGGAAAGTTCGGGGCCAAACATTAGTGAGCAGGTCGAATTGTCCTGGTCTGGCGTCGGTCAACATGCGCGCAGCGAGCGCGCTGTCGAAGAAGGGGCTATCGCCGCAAATACGCACCAGGCAGTCGAGGCCGAAGGAGCGCGCGCAGGCATTCGCACGTCCCAAGACATCCTCCGCCGACCCGCGAAAAACCTGGACGCCCGCCGCGAGGGCAAAGGCGGCGATGCGGTCGTCGATCGCTCTATCCGAGGTGGCGACAATGATCGAATAGTCGCCCACCGCCGCCGCCCGCTCGATGACATGGCTCAGCAGCGGTTTGCCGGCGAGCAGCCGCAACGCCTTGCCGGGCAGGCGCCGCGAATCAAAGCGCGCGAATATGACGAGGCCGATTTTCACCGGTTGGCGAGAGCGTCGACCTTCGCGCGCTGCCACTGTTCGGCATACCACTCACAGTACTTTCGGTAGCCGACCTCCAAGGGCCACTTAGCCTTGAAACCCAGTTCACGTTCAGCTCGGACAGTCGACAGCGTGCCGCGTACCGGTTTGCCCTCGGCGCGCGGGGCCTCGACGACGTTTGCATCGTGGACGACGTCCTTTACCACCGCCGCCAACTCGGCGACCGTACGGGCGTTGCCGAACGTGATGTTGAAGGTATCGGAAGTTTTGGGTCCGCGATGGAACGCGAGCGCGCGCGCGATGCCATCGACGAGGTCGGCGATGTAGGTGAAATCGAGGCGCCCCGAACCGCCGCCTTCAAGACGAAGCGGCTTGCCGGTAAGGGCGTTCTCGATGAACACCTGGCTGACACGGCGGCTCTTGCAGCGCTCGCCGTAAAGCGCGCTCGGGCGAACGATCGAGATGCCGAGACCCTCCTGGTGACTGTAGGTCCGCAGCAGCCGCTCGGCCATGTACTTGGCGTTGGCGTAAATGCCGCGCGGCCGTGGCCGCGTCGCTTCGTCGACCGTATCACCCTCAAAGTCGCCGTAGACCGTGCTCGAACTGAGCAGCATGACTTGGTTCACCTGCTGCCGGTGCGAGGTTCGACACAACTCGAGGACGTTGCGCAAGGTGATGAGCTGCAAGTCGAAGCAGAGGCCCGGATTGAGGCGCGCATCGACGGCGCTCGAAATGGCGGCAAGATGTACCGCTTTAGTCGGCTGGTATTCGTCGAACACTCGGTTGAGATCGCCGAGGATTCGAGCGTCGGCATTACGTAGAGCTACACCGGCGCCGCGTAGCAGTTCGAAGCGGTCCAGCAGGAAATTACGGTAAGCGCGGTTTTGCACCGGATTCTGGCCGCCGTCGTAGACGTTTTCGATCAGGCTGTTGACCATGAGGTTGTCGACGACCATCACGTCGGCACCGACCGAGCGCAGCTCGAGGGCAAGATTGTGGCCGATAAAGCCGGCGCCTCCGACCAAGAGGATGCGCTGGTCCCGCAGTCGGTTTCGGACGTTCTCGTAGCTTGTGTCCATATGCTCTCTCACTGCGCTCGCGATGTGTGAACGGCATCTTTGAAGGCCGCGCCGATGCGAAGCATGTCGCGCTCGGAAAGGTGCGGACCGATCGGAAGGGAAATGGTTTGCGCCGCGAGCCATTCTGAAACGGGGAACTGCCCTGTCTTGTAGCCGTATTTCTCGCGGTAGTAGCTCGTCATCGGTACCGCGCACGGATAGTGCACGCTGGTGCCGATTCCAGCTGCGTTGAGGCGGGCGACGACGGCATCGCGGTCGATGCTGCCGTCACGCGGCAACACCGCATTCAGGCAATAATGCGAGGACGTAGCTTTGCCCTTGCGCGGCGCGAACACCGTGAGCTCGTCGATGCCGACCAGCGCCTCCCGAAGTCGCGCAAAATTCGTGGCGCGCGCACCTTGGAAGGCATCGAGCTTCTTGAGCTGCGCTAGACCCACGGCTGCTTCGACCTCATTCATCCGGTAGTTGTAGCCCAGCACTGTGACGTCGTAGATGCCTGGCCGCGTGCGCTCGCCCACCGTGCGGTCGTAGCCGAAGGCGCGCCGCTGGCGGATGGCGATTGCCACGGCCGGGTCGTCGGTCGTCACCATGCCGCCTTCGATCGAAGTAATGTGCTTGATCGGGTAGAACGAGAAACAGCCGGTAAGGCCAAACGTGCCCACCTTCCGTCCGTCGTAGTCGGCGTCGATTGCGAGAGCGCAGTCCTCGACGATGAAAGCGCCATTCCGCTCGCAGATGCCGGATATGGCCTCCATGTCGCAGGGAAGGCCCAGGTAATGCACGGGCATGACCGTCCTGACCGCAGGCGACATCGCGCTCGCGAGCGCCGCAGGATCGAGATTGCCTGTGTCCGCGGCAACATCGACGAAGACCGGGCGAGCGCCGCAGAACTCTGCCGCGTGAGCGGTCGCGACGTGGGTCATGGCGGGCACGACGACCAGGTCACCGGGTCCGATGCTGTTGGCAAACAGCGACAGATGCAGGGCCGCGGTGCAGCTACTGACGCTCACCGCGTGCTTGGCGCCGATGCGGGCGGCGAACCGCTGTTCGAACTCGTGAGTAATCGGACCGTGCACCAGCACGGTGCCCGAAAGCACGGCCACGACGGCGTCAATCTCTGCCTGATCGAGTAGGGGTTTGCCGAACGGGATGAGAGGGGCGCTCACGGCTATTTTGTCGGTCTCACAGAAGGTATTGAACCTGCACGGTCCGCCCCTGGTTGGTTGCCTCCCAGGCGGCGAAGCAGATATCCATCACACGAAACACGTCGCGCGCGCTCACCATAGGCTCGCGGCCGGTGCGGATGGCATCGATGAAGTCGGGCAGTAGGTCGCCTTTTTCCATGCCCGGATAAGGTGTCGTGAACGGTGCCTGATCGGCCGCTGTGTCTCCGCTAAAAATCTTCGCGTCCGGTACGTCGTTCACGAACGTCCGCTTTGTGCCGTAAACGTTGAGCGAGTGGAAGATCGGCCGCTGCACGGCAAATGACGTGAGGCACTTGCCAAGCGTGCCGTTACTGAATCGAAGGACGTTGATGAAAGTATCATCGCGGGGGTAGGGGCTCCCGCGCGTTGGCATGTCGGTCGCCATGCCGCAAACCGACTCGACCTCCTGCCCCAGTAGCCAGCGCATCAGGTCGATCAGGTGGATGCCGCCGCCATAGACGGTGCAGTAGAACTTCATCCTGCCGCGCCATCCGTCGGTGATTTTCCACAGTATTTGGTGCAGGTAGTCGCCTTCGATGCAGAAGATGTCACCGAACTCGCCGGCTTCGATCATCGCCTTGATGTGGCGGAAGCGTGGGCTCTGCCGCAGGATCAGGTTGGATGTGATCCGCTTGCCCGACTCCTGCATCGCCCGGACGATACCCTCGGCTTCCTTCGGATGCAGGGCGATCGGTTTCTCGATCATCACGTGCTTACCGTGCCGAAGCGCCGATATCGCCTGCTCGGCGTGGCTATCGTCGTAGCTGCAGATCGAGATCACGTCGATGTCGGGATCCTCGGTGACCGCCCGATAGTCGTCTGCCTTACGTTCGATTCCGTAAGCGTCGGCAACACTCTCGAGACGAGTGGGATCAAGATCGCACACCGATTTAACCCGCACTCCTTCGAGCGACTGGTAAGTCGCGACGTGACGCTGGCCGACCCCTAGCCCGATCACACCGGCAAGCAGAGGCTTCATCGGTACTGACTAGACCAATGGAACGTTAGCGAGCGCATGGACGGCACAAACGCACAGCGTCGGTAGAGCGCGAGTGATGCAAGATTCTCCGCTTGGGTTCCCACAAGCATTGTCGCCGCGACGCCAGAATAGTGCTGCAAGGCGGCGCCGATCATCGCCATACCCAACCCTTTTCCTCGGCTCCGCTTGGCGACCGCAATCAAATCGATGATTGCCTTATCAGCAGTACGGTTGCACAGCAGGAAGCCGGATGGTCCGACGTCGTCGCGGGTGACGAACACGGCGTCGGCGCGGCCGAGCATGGAATTCTTGACCCACTGCGCCTTGAGCCGGTCGGCCGCGCCACGGTCGATCTCCGGATCAGCATGATAACGATCATGATGGAACTCAACCCTGGCTATTTCCATGCACCCAGGGATGTCGTCGGGGGTTGCTGGTGACACGCTCGCAAGCTCGCTCGGCAGATTTGGAGTGACGTGTCGGCTCAGCGTGATCAACGTCTCGACGTGTCGGAAGCCGCATTCGCTCAGAATCTCGGCAAGCGTGGTTTCGGTTGAAGGAATTCGGCACGAAGCGAGCCACACGCCTTCGGCGCGCCAAGCCCCGATATGCTGCCGGACAGCCTGAGCAAATTGCTTCTGCGTGACATTTCCGCATATTCGGAGACGGACAACGGGAACGCCGAACTGCTCAGTGTCGAAGGGTTGTGACTCACAGACCACCGACACTAGGCTGCACTACTATGCTGTGCCGACCCAATCGCGTCGAATGTTGCAAGGAAGCGCGTTGCGAATAGCTCCACCTCATCCGACTGAAGCTTCGTATCGCCAGCTCGCCCCACGAGCAGGCCGGGATTGCCGACCGAAAAAGCGCAGTCATCGAGTGCTGCCTTGAACGCGGCGCCAGCCCGCCGACGTTCGAGAACCGGCGTAACCTCGCCGCGCGCGATGCTTTGGATGGCAGCGCGGGTGGTATCGTAACTATCCGCGAACAGCACATGCGGCATCATCAGACCCTGAAAGTGGCGATGAAAGGTAATCACGGGCTTACCGGCGATGGCCGCCTGCACGCCAAGCGTACCGTTGATAACCGCCACCGCTTGCGCCGCGTAGGCGAGATTCTCACCGTTCTCTAGGGGGGCGGCGACGATCACATTGGGAATTGTCCTCAGGCGTTCGCGGAAGCCACGCGGTCGTGGCGTCGTCGCGTTCGGGTGCTCTTTGACCACGACATACCAACCGCCAGGGACCGTCTTGGCGAGCCATTCGATGAACGTCATCTGTTGATCGGACGCCTGAGCCTCGGACATGATTGCGACTTCTGGCTCGATATGCAGTGGAAAGAAAACGTAGGGAAGTCTATCGGGGAGCCCGGACATTACCGGCTTTTGCTGGATCGCCCGGCGGCGCCACCACCAACGTTCGCACATCAACCAAACTCGGTCGCGGAACAAGTAGCTGCCGTATCGAAAGGTTCTTCCCCTTAGCCGATCGCTGATCTCAAGGCGCAGTATCTTGAAGAGGCGGTGAACTAAACTGCGCAGCCCTAGGTTCGTTCGGTTGGTTGACTGAATTAGTTGCGCTACGTACGGGGTGTCCAACCGGACTTCCTCAACAGGTTGGACATCGGTCTGCGCGAGGCGTCGCTCATAAGCAGCCCGCAGGCCGGCCGGCCAGTTGAAACGATTCTCAGTCCAAAACATCTTTTTGCCGGTGCGCGAAAATATCGGCCATCGCATCGGTATGCCGCGAACGCTAGCGACGCTGGTGAGCGCAGCAATATGGGCGGCGCCGTACCCCGAAATAACGGCGAACGGGCGCTGCTTGTCCAAGAGATCGGCAAAAAACTGACATAGCCGCCCCGCTAAATCGACGGTCTGGGGATATCCGAGGCCGTTCGCATAGCGAGATCGCATAAACGATCCACCCGATACGAAGCCGATGCCGAGGTGCCGATCCGTGCGGATGATGTCCAGCAGGCTCACGCCGAGTTCCGTCTCGACTCGCTGTGCCCACTGTGCCAGTTCAGCCGGCGCCGGCAGGCTGCCTGCCTGTCGCGGCTCCATCGCATCGCCGATTTCGACCACCTCGTCGAAAGCCGTGACGTCGAAGTCGAACAAGTCGGCGCGGGGAAGATCGCTTTTTCGCGTGCAGATCAGCACCGCTTTTATCCCATGTGTACGTTTCAAGCGGCGGCAGAAAGGCGTCACAAAATTTGCGAACTGGTTGGACATGTAGACAACCAGCGTTCCGCCTCGCAGGCGCTCGGGATTGTTTACCGACGGAGCTCTGCCCAACGGAACGTCCTCGGTGCAGGAGGCAGAAACCAGGGGAACCACGCTGCTCAGTGGCTACCGGCGCCGCTAGCTGCCGTTGAACGTGTCGACATCCCGGCCCGCTAAGCACATCTCGCAATTCGGGTTGAGCCGCCCGTGGCGGAATTGATCGCGCAATTTTTCGATCTTTTCGCCGTGCCAGATTTCCTGCAGCGATTGATGCGCGATGTTCCCGAGCACGAGGTTCTTTGCGTAGAACGTGCAGCACGGTGTTACGTCGCCATTGGCCCAAACGTCGAGCCGGTTGAAGGGCTGCGGGCAGTAGGGTTTTTCCAGGGCGCTCGCATCGAAAAACCGTGGTGCCGGCGCTTGACCCGTTTCTGCGATAGCGTCCACTTGAGAGAAATCAGTCATCATCTGAAAATCGACGTGGTCGACGACATCGCGCCACTTGTCAGCGAACAACTGTCTCTCGTGGACGTTTTCTTTTTGCACGCAGAATGAGACGCGGATCAGCGGCAACTGTGACCCATGGCGGCGTTTGGTATTGATCAGGGTATGAATATTCCGTTCAATCAGCGGTAGTTCATCCTTGCCGCGGATCGTCTTGAACGTTTCGGGCGTGGCGGCGTCGAGGGACACGTACACGCGACTCACGCCACGTTTTACGATTCGCTCGCAGATTTTTTCTGTTAGGAGCACGCCGTTGGTCGCCAGAAAAATGTCCATAACTGCTGCGCCTTCGGCGGCAGCGAATACGTCGTCGATGTTCTTGTAGAGAAGCGCTTCAGATCCAAGGCCGATCTGGACGGCCTGCAAACCACCGGCCGCCGCCTGCTCCATGATCTTTTTAACTGTCGCCTTCGAAAGCGTCGCTTTCGGAAGATCGTGATTGACGGTGTAGCACATGATGCACGAGAGATTGCACCGATTTACGAGTTCCAGCCCGAGGGTGATCGGAAAATCTGGCAAGAAGCCATTCTTGTCGTAGTTTAAACTCTTCACATAGTCGCGTCGGTAGTCGGTGAAGCGCCGGCCGAATTTCGCCCCGAGAGTAGCCTGCAAGACCTGTTCGACATCGACCCGTTCGACACGGTCAATGTAGTCCATGTTCGTGCGATCTGCGTCTGACGTCACAGCCAGGCCCTCCATCTACATCGAGCGGTAGTACGCTTGCGTCTCACGGTGCCACCGATCGAAGAAATCCAGCACCGCCCCAGGATCATCTCTCTCCCAGGCAATCGGTCGAGAGCGATCGGTTTTACGAGCGATCAACACCAGATAGTCGCTGTCGATGAAGCGGTTGCGGTGGACTACTTCGAAACCAGCCCGCGCAAGCGCTCCGGTCAGCGTATTGTTGGAAAAGTAAAACGGATGCGTATCTTGGGGCAGCGTGTTCGAAAAGAAGTATTGCAGCGGCTTCTTGAATGGAACGAGAATGCGGCTGCCCGTAGCAACAACGATGTGCCCGCCGTCGTCGAGGGAACGGTATGTAGCGTCGATGACCGCGGCGCAGCTTTGACAATTCTCCAGCGTCCAAACGATTGTGGCGACCTCATAGAGCGATGCCGCACTCGCGGCGAAGGCTTCCGCCGTGCCGCAGAAGTTGTCGATTCCAAGCTGTTGCATGCGGCCGCAATTGACCTCCGACGGCTCGACCCCGAATACCTGGGCGCCGTACTCCGTCCGTAGCAAGCGCAGGAACTCACCCTGCCCTGCACCGACGTCAACGACACGTTTGCCGTTCAATCCGATCAATTGGTCGATCATCTCGGCAACGAAAACGTGGCGTGCCCGTACAAAAGGCGTTAACGCTGAGTATCGCTGCATAGCGCCGGCGCTGAGCTCGCCCCGTCCTTTTTCGTCGCCATCCGGTGCCCCATAGATCTCCCTGCTCCAGAGAGCCGCTATTTCTTCCGAACTCCGACGATCTCGGCAGTGGACCAAACCGCAACCGGTGCAGACGTGAATCGGATGGCCGCCGGTGTAGATACGGGCAGCGGGAATCTCCACGGCGTTTATGCAGCCGCAGATATCGCAGGGGACGTCGGTGGCCATAGGCGCTCACTCGAGTGGGAAACGAAGTTGCCACGCGTTCCCGGAGAAGCGCCACACTTCTGGGTTCCGATGCAGATCGATCGTCTGTGCGAACTCGGACTCGTCCATGCCGAGATACTCGATTTGCTCGACGTGGTGGGTGGCGGGAAACTCCGCGTCATAGGCCCGCGCCAATCGCAAGCCTTCGTCTCGGCTGATGTGGCCGTTCTGGATCAAGCGGCTGGCGTCGCGTACGGCTCGTCCGAAGCCGAACTTCACGAACTGCATGTGGTAGTAGAGCGTGTCGATTTTGTCGTCCAAGCTGTCGAAGTCGGTAAAGGTGCCGTCAGTGCGGCCGCCGGGCGCTGTTCGGAAATCGATTTTCTCTCTGATGTACTTGTAGTTTTCGTACATGCTCCATTTGAAGAAATAGGCGAAATACATCGCTTTTATCCCAATCCGCTCGACTTCGGCCGCGTCAGGATAGAGATAAGGCGCGAGGGCGCTGGCTGAAACGGACTCGTCGGCCCAATTTGCAGGATCGTCGCCGATCTGGTGTTCGACCACTTCGGTGAAATCGCGGATCTTCGCCGACTGTTCGTTGAGGACGCGGCCGCCGTACTCGCTCTCTCCATGTTCGGCATAAAAGATGAGCGGGATGCGATATCGCACTGCGATCTGGACCGGGAAGGTATTGACGCCTGCGATATCGCA
>VGZI01000009.1 GCA_016872605.1 Planctomycetota bacterium | reverse complement strand
CCTCACGTGCGGGAAACGACAGCACGAATTGTCGCCATTGTACGGGACAGCTCCGGTTTTTGTAAAACAAATCGGAACCTGTTCGTGCCGCTCGGCGTTTAGATAAGATGATTGCAAGACCCGAAGAACACGCCACGCCACGTTTCGGCAACACACCGCATCGTTTTTTCGAGCAAAGGAGCATTCCGTGTTTCGACTCATCGCACTCGCCGTCGTCGGTCTCGCTGGGCTGATTCTCCCCGCGTCCGCGCAGGACGGCAAAAAGATTCGCGTCGTCATCATCGACGGACAAAACAACCACGACTGGCGCGCCACCACACCGATTATGAAAAAGTCGCTCGAGGATTGCGGCCGATTCACCGTCGACGTCGCGACGTCGCCGCAGTCTCCTACCTTGGCCAAGCCGAACAAACCGAAGAATGAAAAAGATGTCAAGGCGATGGAAAAATACAAGGACGCCTTGGCCAAGTACGAGGCGGAATTGCCTAAATTCAAAGAAAAGCTCAAAGCCGCCCAGGCCGAGTTTGCCGCCTGGCAGATCGATTTCACGAAATACGATGTCGTCGTCAGCAACTACAACGGCCAATCATGGACGAAGCAGATCAACGATGGCCTGGAGCAGCGACTCAAGAACGGGGAGATCGGCCTCGTAATCGTTCATGCGGCCAATAACGCGTTCGGCGGCTGGAAGGAGTACAACCTCATGATCGGCATGGGCTGGCGCGACGCCAAGTTCGGCGAACGACTCAAACTCGACGACAGCGGCAAGGTCATTCGCGTTCCCAAGGGCCAGGATCTCGGCTCCGGCCATCGCTCCGGAGGCAACTTCGCCGTCGTCGTCCGCGACACGAACCACCCCATCACCAAGGGCATGCCTGTCGAATGGATGCACGCCCAGGACGAACTCTACGACAACATGCGTGGTCCCATCGAGAACGTTCATCTGCTTGCCACCGCCTACTCGAAAGGCACGCAAGCGCACGAGCCGATGATCTGGACCGTATCGTACGGCAAGGGCCGGGTATTCCACACACCGATGGGTCACGGCGCCGCATCGATGCTCTGCGTGGGATTCCAGAGCACGCTGCAACGCGGCACCGAATGGTCGGCGACCGGATCCGTCACCCTGCCGATCCCCGCGAACTTCCCGACTGCAACGAAGACCAGCTCGGTGCCCGCCGCGAAGACCAAGAACTAACGACATGTTGTTCCTGTGTGGATGGCGCGCGCGACCGGACGACGCATTAGTTTGCCAGGGATCGCAGAAAATAGTACGCGGCCAAGGAGAAGCCGATGACGATCACGATCCAGCGAACCATGCTTGGCGGCAAGAGGAGCGAGAAGCGGGCGCCAAGATAGCCGCCTACGATCGCCGCCAGCGCCATCGCCAGGGCGTACGGCCATTCCACCAGACCATTGGCGATGAAGATACCGGCTGCGGCGATGTTCATGCAGCAGGCCAAGAAGGACTTGAGCGCGTTGACTTCGTGAATGTCCTTCAGACCCAGAAACGATAGAGAGCTGAGCATCAGGATGCCGATGCCCGCGCCGAAGTAGCCGCCATAGACGCCGATGAGAAACTGGGCCGTGACGATGCCGGCCAGCGCCTTGCCGCTCGGCGGTTCGGACTCAGCCGGAATCGGATGAGCCGTGCCTTCCGTGGATTCGCACGCCGCCGGCGGCGGATTGAGCCAGCGTGAGATCGTTGGCTGCAAGGCGAAAAGCATGGCGGCCAAGAGGATGAGCCATGGGATGACGAAGCCGAAGGTCCTCTCTTCGACGAGCCAGGCGCCGATTGCGCCGCCGACGATGCTCGGCACGGTGAGCCAAACCATCCATTTCCGGCATGCCGCCAATTGTTCGCGATATCCCCAGACGCTGGCAAATGATCCCGGAAAAAGCGCGACGGTACTTGTGCCGTTGGCGATATGCACAGCGACAACGCTCGTGAGCGCGGGAAATGTGAGGAGGGTGCCGCCGCCGGCGACCGCGTTGACCGCCCCCGCCGCGACCGCCGACAGACAGAGCCAGAGGTATTCCATAGTGCGTGACGACGTGTACGTTTAGCCCCGCCTCGTTGAGGCGGGCGATGCCGGCGTCCGCGGCGTTCTTTGAACGCCGGCTAAACGAATCACTTCTTGTCCTGAATGATCTCGATGGCGGGCGCCGGCTGCATCGGCGGGACGATGGCGGCGCCGGCGTTGTTGCGCTGCATGCGATGAATGAGCGGGCGCCATTTGACGCCGGCTTCGTGTCCGGGCGTGCCGAAGTTGACGTCGTTCTCCATGTCGTGGCACTTGCTGCACATGTTGGCCCCCATGCGCCGCGTGCGTTCCTCGTAGAGCTTGTTGAACTCCGTCACCTGGTCAGCCGTCGCTTTCTTGGCGTGGACGAGTGCTTCGAGTTTGCGTTCCTCCGTGGAGAGACGATAGGGATTGATCAAGGGGTAGAGTTCATCACGTCCCTTGGTCTCGTCGATTTCCATCTGGACGTGCAAGCTGCCGGGGCCGTGGCAGCTTTCACAGCCGACGCCACGCGTGTTTTTGTTGTGTCCTGCAATCTTCTCGGCCGTTGGCGCGACGCCTGGTTTGGCCGGCCAGCGCTTCACGTTGTTGACTGGAATGAAGTCGAGATATCCGCCGGGGTTCTTGAACCCCGTGGTGTGGCAGCTCATGCATTCGGGATCAAAATGTCGGCCCGATGGGTTGGTCAGTTTTTCGAGCGTCATGGTGGCGTTTCCATGGGCGACTTTCTTGTCTTTTGCCTCCTTGACCCAAAGGTTGTACGCGTCGGTGTGACACTCGCCGCAGCGAGCCGAGCCCACGTATGTCGCCTTCAGGCCGCCTTCGTTTTGTGGCGGTATCTGGTTGAAGTGCAGTTGGCGTTGGTATTTGCTGAGCATGTCGGTTCGCTTGAGTTCTTGATTGTACTTTTCGACCAGGCCGATGACGGGGTTGTCGGCCTCTTTGCCCTTCGGCGCCTCCCATTCCGGGCTCATAAGAACAATATCGTATTGCAGGCGAATTCCTTTCGCATCGCGATAGACGCCGAGCAGGCCGACATACTTGCCCTTGTGTCCGATCTCGACGACTTGGGTTGGAACGTTGGGCGCCAGCGCAGCCATGAAGCTGGGCGGCTCGGGCTCATGAGTCAGCACCATCATGACATGGATCGGCGGAATCTTCGGGTTCTTCTTGCGCTCCGCCTCGCAGAACTTTACGCACTCCAGCGCCTGGGCCCGGCGATCCTCCTCTTGCTTCCGGTTGAACGCGATGCCGGGCGGAAACTTGTCTTTGTCGATCTTCGGATACTCATGGTGGAGGATGATGCCGACCTCGACGCCGGCTTTGGCGAATTCCTTGAGCGCCTCGGGGAGCGCTTCCACGTTGTTGCGGAACTTTTCTTGAGCCTTAAACTCGTCGCGCAGGTCGGGGCCCAGCATGCTGATGACGCCGATCTTGGGCATTGTCGTGTCAATGATTTCGTAGCCGCGAACGTTGAGTCCGTGATATAGTTGGCCCGGACCGGTTTGGTCGAGCGACAGGCTAATCGGCCGAGGATGCGGCTTGTTCTTGTCCCAGATCTGCGCCAGGCCGTTGCCCAGCGGCAACAGCATCTCGTCCAGGCCAAGGCCGATGGCGCGATAGTTCATGGTCGCCAGTGATTTGACGCTGAGATCGTACTTGAGCAGGTTCTGTTCGCAGATGCCCTTGGAACTGGCAAGTTCGCCGAGATCGACGCCGACCGCATTCCAACCCTTGTCCTTGAGGGACTTGATGAAATTGTACCGTCGCGTCAGACCGCCATGCTGGGGCGACGTGCAGCCGCACGGGTCGTAGTAGCCATGCATTTGGC
Organism: Planctomycetota bacterium; assembly: GCA_016872605.1. Lineage (GTDB taxonomy): Bacteria > Planctomycetota > Planctomycetia > Gemmatales > Gemmataceae > SIAQ01. The sequence goes on along the minus strand of VGZI01000009.1, from coordinate 63,201 downwards.
CGCTCAGGACTATTGCGACGGCGGGTTTGTCCCACTTGGCCCATTGCTTTGGAAGTTGATCGCCGGGCGGGTCTTCCTGTTCGTAACAGTCGCTGCCGCGCCGTTCGATTGGCTCGGTGCGGTAGTAGTACGAGGTGACAGCGGTAAGCACGACCGCGGCGAGGGTGACGCCGAAGAAAGCCGCCATTGGATTCGACGCGGGCGGAACGGGGGCGGGAGTTTGCGATGGCATGATGCATCTTCCTTGTGCGAGGGCGAAATCCGGACCCCTAAGATCGCGGTTTTGCAGAAAAAAGTCAACCTCAGCAAGCTGTCAGCGATCAGCTATCAGCCAGCGACGGCGGTTTCATTCTGGCTGAAAGCTGATCGCGGCTAGCTGACGGCTCAACAAGTCACGCACCTTCTCGCCGATCCGATCGCGCACCTGGCGAAACTCCTCGGGCGGCATGTGCTTCGGGTCGGGAATGCCCCAGTCGGCATGGTATTTTCCGCGAACGAACGGGCACATGTCGCCGCAGCCCATGAGGATGACCGCGTCGAACTCGACGTTGGGCAACTCGTCGAGCCCTTTGGACGCGTGGGTCGCGAGGTCATAGCCGAGTTCTTTCATGGCCAGGATTGCCTTGGGATTGACCTGCCCCGACGGCTTGGAGCCGGCGCTGTAGACATCGACGTTGCCGCCCCCCAGGATGCGGGCGTATGCCTCGGCGATCTGGCTGCGGCACGAATTCTCGACACAAACAAATACGATGCGCGGGATCGTTTGGATCGGCGGATTGTCGTTCATGACCATATTATAATGGCGAGCCGAGCCGCGTAGGCGGCCGGTTGAAACAAACATAGACAACCGGCCGCTTCGGCGGCTCGGCTCGGCGTGGATTATTCATGACCTGGGACGTGATCGTTATCGGCGCCGGCGCGGCGGGGCTGATGGCCGGCATCCACGCCGCCGAGCGCGGGCGACGCACGCTTGTTCTGGAAAAAAACCGCAAGGCCGGCGTCAAAATCCTCATGTCCGGCGGCACGCGCTGCAACATCACCCAGGCCACTGACAATCGCGGCATCGTCGCAGCATATGGTCCGCCCGGCAAGTTCCTCCACTCTGCCCTTGCCGCGTTCAGCGTGCAGGACACGATCGAATTCTTCGAGAACGAAGGCGTCGCCACGAAAGTCGAGGACACCGGCAAGGTTTTTCCGGTCAGTAACCGGGCCGTTGACGTCCTTGCCGCGCTGTTGAGGCGACTGGAACGGAGCGGGGCGACGTTGGCGTTGGGGGAAGCGGTGACGGGGATGCGCTTCCTGGAGGGGCGATGGACGATTGAAACTGCGCAGCGAGCGCTAAACACAAACACAGTAATTCTCACAACGGGAGGGCAATCGTACCCGGGCTCCGGGACGACCGGCGATGGCTATCGCTTCGCCGCGGCAATGGGGCATCGCATCATGCCGCCTCGGCCAGCGCTGGTCCCGCTGACCACGACTGTCGCGTGGGTCGCTGGTCTGCGCGGCATCACGCTGCCGGACGTCACTGTCCGTGTTCTCGAAGACAGCACAGTCTTGGCGCAGAGACGGGGTTCCCTCTTGTTCGCCCATTTCGGCCTGTCGGGGCCTGTCATTCTCGACGTCAGCCGCGTAGTGAGCGGCCATGACAGACCGCAAACGCTCGTGCTAGCGATCGATCTGCTGCCAATGATGACTGAGAATCAACTCTCCGATTGGTTGCGCGACGAATCGCTGGCGTCCGGCAAGAAGCAACTCGCGGTCGTGCTGTCGGCGGAGCTTCCGCGACGCCTGTGTGATGTCGTGTTGACAAACGCCGGTCTAGCGATCGATCGCAAGGCCGCGGCGCTAAGCAAGGACGAGCGGTCGCGCTTAGGTCTCACGATCAAGCATCTCACCATCCCGATCACTGGCACGCTCGGATTCAAGAAGGCGGAAGTGACCGCCGGAGGCGTCGCGCTCGATGAGGTCGATTCGCGAACCATGCAGAGCAAACTGGTTCCGAGCCTCTACTTAGCCGGCGAGGTACTCGACTTGGATGGGCCGATCGGCGGCTATAACTTCCAAGCCGCCTGGAGCACCGGCTGGCTGGCCGGCGGTTCTGTGTGAGAAATTCCATCGTTTGCGCCAGACGGGGTTCAGATTTTTCGCGAAAATCTCGAAATGGCGTTGCTCTTTTGGCAGGCCGACCCTAGAATCGTTGTGACAACTTGGTTTTCGGTATCTTATCGAGAGTGGCTGAGGGAAGGGCCCTTTGAAGCCACAGCAACCGGTCGCACCCCTGCGATGCTGGTGCTAACTCCCCCCGGTTTGTCCGGGAGAGATAAGATGGTGCCCCGCACGCATTTTTCTCTACCAACCCTAAAGATACCCGCCGGTTGCAATATGTGTCGCCGCTTTGGCGTAGGGTGCGTGAAACGCACCTTCTCCGGAGCGGTGCGTTTCGCGCACCCTACGTAGGCGGAGAGATTATGAGCGATTTCGTCCGTGGCCTCAAGTGTCGCATGTGTGGCAAGGCCTATCCCAAACAACCTCTCAATTACTGCGAAGACGATTTCGGCCCGCTCGAAGTCGACTACGATTACGACGCCATCCGCGAAGTGATCAATCGCGGCAAGATCGAGATGCGCCCCTTCAACATGTGGCGCTATCGCGAACTCTTGCCCATCGACGGCGAACCGACCGTCGGTCCGCTCGTTGGCGGCACGCCCCTTGTTCGCGCTCACCGGTTGGCCGAGGCACTCGGCGTCGAGACGTTGTGGATCAAGAACGACGCAGTCAATTTTCCGACGCTGTCGTTCAAGGATCGCGTTGTCTCGGTTGCGTTATCCAAGGCCCGCGAATTCGGTTTTACTACCGTCGGCTGTGCGTCGACGGGCAACCTCGCCAACAGCGTCGCCGCCAACGCCGCCCAGGCCGGGCTGAACACCTACGTCTTCGTGCCGCAAGACTTGGAAACCGCCAAGATCATCGGCACCACGGTCTACGGCGCCAAGCTGATCGGTATCAAAGGCACGTACGACGACGTCAATCGCCTGTGCAGCCAGGTTGCCGACCGCTACAATTGGGGTCTCGTCAATGTCAACCTTCGTCCGTTCTACGCAGAAGGCTCGAAGACGTTCGGCTACGAGATCGCCGAACAGCTCGGCTGGCGCACGCCGCAACATGTTGTCAGCCCAATGGCGGGCGGTAGCTTGATCGGCAAGATTCACAAGGCGTTCCACGAGATGTACAAGGTCGGCCTGCTCGATCGCGAGCCCAGGACCAAGATCTACGGCGCTCAGGCCACGGGCTGTAATCCGATCACCAGCGGACTCAAGGCGGGACAGGATTCGCATCGCCCCGTCCGTAAGCCGAACACGATTGCGAAATCGCTGGCCATCGGCGACCCGGCCGACGGCTACTTCGCGATCAAGGTCATGCGCGAAACGGGCGGCTTCGGCGAGGACGTCAGCGATCCGGAGATCACCGACGCCATGCTGCTGTTGGCCCAGACCGAAGGCATTTTCGCCGAGACCGCCGGCGGCGTCACGCTGGCTGTCACGAAGAAGCTCATCGACCAGGGCCGCATCCCACGCGACGAAGAAATCGTCATCTGCATCACGGGCAACGGCCTGAAGACGCAGGACGCCGTCGCCAACGCGGTCGAGAAGCCGATCATCATTCGTCCCAACATCGACGATTTCGCGGCGGTGTTGGAAGGCCAGCCCGAGCCGGTGCTGGTGTAATTTTTGGTGAAGCCCAGGGATGAGGTACTCCGAACCCCTGGACTTACCTCCGCGCGAACCCAGGGGTTCGGAGTACCTCACCCCTGGGCTTCTTGAAGGATTATCATGCCAATCAAAGTCCACATACCCCAAGCGATGCGGCAACACGCCGACGGGCAAGCATCCGTCGACCTCGCCGGCGCGAACGTGAAAGAAGTGCTCGATGCACTGGGGCAAAAATTCCCAAACATCGTCGGCCGCATCTTCGACAACGGCCAGGTGCGCCGGTTCGTCAACATTTATCTCAACGACGAAGACATCCGCTATCTCAACCACCTCGAGAGCGCGACCAAGGACGGCGATGTGTTGAGCATCATTCCCGCCGTGGCTGGAGGCTGACATGGCGGATCAGCGCAACCCTCTCACCCCGAATCCCGCAGGTGAGCGCAGCGAACCTGCGGGATCATGCGGCGATGTCCCCGATGGCGCCGCCGTCTTTCCGCTCATCCCGGAAGAACTCGGTATCCATCCGCTTCTGCTTGCGACACTGCATGCGGTCGTGTTCTTCGACGGCTCCGACGCCGAAGTGGTCAACGATCCTGCCGCCAGCGAAGCGCTCAATTACATGGCCACGTACTTGCAGCGTCTGCATGGCTCCGACCTCAAGCGCATTCGTGAAGACATGGATGCTCTCTTGGCATTCGCCAAGCAAGAAGGCTGGCCGAAGGAAGAAATGCAGTTCCTGCAGGACTTTCTCAAGGAATTCGGCGTGAGCACGGGGGCCTAATGGCCAAAGGCGCAACCATGGCTGCACTCCGTCGTTTCATAACGATCAAGCAGGCGAACCTTGACCACGGCCACATTTACCTTGCTGAGTGCATGGATTTTTTTCCGTCCGATGTGGTGGGTGGCCGGAACAAGGCCGCAGCGGCGCCCAAGACCGTGCAAATTGATTTCGGCATCGGACAAGTGAACACTGATGTTGTGGGCAACAAGAAGATATTCAGGAAACGCGGCTGGGTCCGCCGATTCTTCGCCGACAACCATCTGGCGCCAGGTGATTGCGTTGTGCTGGAGCGACTTGATCCCTATGCGTATCGGCTTTCCGCGGAACCATTGGAACTGACGTGTCTGTCGATCCAACAACCCTGGGCCGACTTCATACTCGATGGCAAGAAGCAAATTGAGAATCGTAACTGGGCCTGGACTCGCGCACAGGACCTTCTCAACGCCGGGAAAAAAGTACCCCTTGGAATCCACGTCAGTTCCAGCATGAGCATTTGGTTAGGCCTGAACGACGAGCAGCGCCGATATTACGCCCAAGGATGGAACGAAGAAGCCAATCGTGGCGGAGGCGCCGTGATTGGGATCGCTGACGTGGTCCGGATCTGCCGGTGGAGAGATCTGCCGCCACACCTGCAAAGGCACAAGTACACGCTAAGAGAATATGCCTGGCACTGGGAACTCGCCAATCCGCGAAAACTGCTGGCGCCATTTCGCTGGCCAGGCAACACACGGACGTTTACCGCCCATATTCCGCGCCGGCTGGTGCCCGCGGACACCGTTTGATCCATGAACGCCAAGATCATCCCAAGGTCGTGAGCAATGAGCCAAGATCCCACTCTCGAACGTTATAGCCGTCAAATGCGATTCGGCGGCATTATGGAAAAAGGCCAGCGCAAGCTGCTCGCCAGCCGCGTGACCCTGTGCGGATGCGGCGCCCTTGGCACGGTGATGGCCAACGCCCTGGTCCGCGCCGGCATCGGCTTCGTGCGCATTGTCGATCGCGATTTCATCGAATCGCACAATCTGCAGCGCCAGGTCCTGTTCGATGAAGCCGACATCGCTGCAAACCTCCCCAAGGCCGAGGCGGCGGCACGCAAGCTCCGCGTCGTCAATTCGAGCGTCACCGTCGAGCCGGTCGTCACCGACATCGATCGCACAAACATCCTGGAACTCTCGAAAGACGCTGACGTCATTCTTGACGGGACCGACAACTTCGAGATTCGCTATCTCATCAACGATGTCTCGGTCAAGCTCGGCAAGCCGTGGGTTTACGGGGGCTCGATCGGCGGACACGGGCAGACGATGACGATCATCCCCGGCCAAACTCCGTGCCTGCGCTGCGTCTTCGAGGCGGCGCCGGCCCCGGGCGAGGCAGGCACCTGCGAAACCGCCGGCGTGCTAGCGCCGATCGTCAGCATCATCGCCAGCTTTCAAGTCGCCGAGTGCTTGAAGCTCTTGACCGGCCAGCCCGAGACGATCAACCGCGAGTTAGTCTACATCGACGTGTGGGAGAACATCACCCGCCGCATCAAGATCGCGCCGCTCCTGGGCAAGGTCGATTGTCCCTGCTGCCAGCGCAAGAAGTTCGAATGGCTTGAAGGCGAAATGGGCTCGCAAACCACTAGCCTTTGTGGCCGCAACGCCGTGCAGATATCCCATCGCTGTGCCGCCAAGCTCAACTTCGAGGAAATGGCCAGCCATCTGAAGCAAATGGGCGGCGAGGTCAGCTTCAACCGCTTCATGCTCAAGTTCACCGCCGAGGGCCACGAGTTCACCGTGTTCCCCGATGGCCGAGCGATCATCAAGGGGACCAACGACATCGACAAAGCCCGCGTGCTGTATGCTAAGTACATTGGGCATTGATGTCTTCGTTTAGCGCCCGCGCGGCGCCTCTAGATTAGTGAGTATTACCCATGACCACCCTCCTCCAGAAGCCGCCGCGAAAGCCGAAGAAGGGCTTTGATCCGGACTTTCGCTTCACGGTCGTCCAGTACCAGAAGATGATCGCCCAGGGAATCATCGCGCCCGGCGCCCGGATTGAGTTGCTCGACGGAAAGGTGGTCAACAAGATGGCTCGCAACCCGGCGCATGACACATCATTGACCTTGGCTCAGCACGAGCTCAGCCCACTCGTCATGCCGGAGTGGTACCTTCGGATACAGATGGCAATCGTCGCAGGGGCCCACAGTCAGCCCGAGCCGGACATCGCCGTAGTTTTTGCGCCGGCGAGCCGATATGCGAAGCAGCACCCAGGAGCAAAAGACGTCGACATGCTCGTCGAAGTCGCCGACAGCACGCTGCTCGACGATCGCCGGGACAGGGCGCCGATCTACGCCGGCGGCCGCATTCCGTGGTACTGGATTGTGAACGTCGCGGAGAAGATCGTCGAAGTCTACACCGATCCAAAAGGCGGCGCAGCGCCCGAATATCGCAAACGGCTCGACTACGGACTGGATACGAAGGTCCCCGTCATTCTCACTGGCAAAACGCTGGGGCACATCGAGGTGAGCAAGCTGTTTCCCGCCGAAGCGGAAAAATGAAAGCACGGAGTGATTCCTCGCCTACGCCGCGACCAGCGCTCCCAAGCTGGGTTACTGATGGCGTACAATGAGTGTGGCCTTGAATGGAGATTCGGTACCATCGCGATCCTGAGACCGGGTTGCCGCCATTTACGATCATGGCGGTACCGAACACGAGGTCGAGGAGGTACTGCGACACCCTGGGGATGACTTGCCTGGCGTTCGTGGCTCGGCCAAACTGCGGCGAGTCGCTTCCTCTCAGGTTGGACTGAAAAACGTATCCGCGACGTCATCGACCACTATGAGAATCAAACCGAAGAGGACCAATACGCTGAAATCGAAGCTGCGCTGAGAGCAGAGAACATCACAATGCTGGCCGTGCCGACCGAGTTGGTGCCGCATGTGGCGGCGCTGCTCGCGAAGGAGCGGATCGCGTAATGATCGCCGAAATCCCAGCCGACGAACTCCTTGCCAATCCATGATCTACCTAGACAACGCCGCCACGAGCTTTCCGAAGCCGGAGGCGGTTTATCGAGCATTGGACTACTTCGCTCGCCACGACCTGGCCAATCCGGGCCGGGCCGGGCACAAGATGGCGCTCGCCGCCGAGCGGGCGCTCGATGACTGCCGGCATCTGCTCAACCAGTTCCTGCACGGCGAGGGGCCGGAGCGGTTCATCTTCACGCTCAACTGCACCGACGCACTCAACATGGCCTTCAAGGGAGTCTTGAAGGAAGGCGACCACGTCATCACCACCGACCTGGAGCACAACAGCGTCAGCCGGCCGCTGCGGGCGATGGAACTGGCCGGCAAAATCACGCTAACGCGCATTGCCGCTGACCAAGGTGGAACGGTCGATCCCATTGCGATCAAGAAGGCGATCACGCCGAAGACCCGGCTCATCGCCATGACACACGGGTCCAACGTGCTGGGCACGGTGCAGCCGATCGATTCTATCGGCAAGATCGCGCGCGCAGCCGAGGTTCTTTTCTTGGTCGATGCCGCCCAGACCGCCGGCGTCATGCCGATCGACATTCAAGCGATGTGCATCGACCTGCTCGCGTTACCAGGGCACAAGTCGCTCTTCGGCCCGACCGGCACAGGCGCCCTGTATGTCGGTCCCGGCGCCATCGTCGGCGCCTGGCGCGAAGGCGGCACGGGCGGCGATTCCTCCAGCGAAACGCAACCGCGCGACTACCCCTACTTCCTCGAAGGCGGCACGCCCAATGTGCTCGGCGTGGCCGGCCTGTCGGCCGGCATCAAATATGTGCAGGAGCAGGGATTGGCGACGATTCATCGCCACGAAGTCGAGTTACTCGAACGCCTCTGGAAACGACTCGACGAGATCGGCGGCTACGAGGTGTTCGGCCATCGCGATATGAGCCGGCGCGTCGGAACGCTGAGTTTTCGCAGTGAAGCCTTGCCCGCCGCGGAGATCGGCGGCATCCTCGATCAGGCGTTCGACATCGCTATTCGCCCCGGCCTGCATTGCGCTCCCTACATCCATCGGGCCCTCGGCACCTTCCCCGACGGCGCCGTCCGCGTCAGCCCGGGACCGTTCAGCACGACGGACGATATCGACACGTTGGCGAATGCCCTGGCAGAGATCAAGTTGTAGCCGTCCTTGTTCCGCGCTCGCATGACGCTGCGCAAACGCAATACGAAAAAAGCGACTACTTCGTTTCCAGATTGAACTGCGAAACGTCCTTCACGTCCTTGCGGCACGTCAGGCGGAACGATCGGCCAAACACGTGGGACTTGACCCACCCGTCGTCCCGACGCGCGGCGACGTATTTGCCGTTTACCAGACGCATGATGACAAGTTCGGGCGTTTCGATCGTGGAATCGGCCAGCCAGTATTCGGAAATGCCTGCTTTAGCGTAGAGGTCCTACAAATTAACAGTGTCCTTCAGCACGGAAGACTTGCTGACAACTTCAAGCGTCATGTCCGGCGTGCCAATCACTTCGAGCGATTAATCGCCTTTCGCCAGCGTGACTAACCCGTCTGCGAGCGAAGCGTTCGAGACGAACATGGCGCCGGGTTCGCACGAGAGGCGTGCCGCCACGTGAGTCAACATCATGCGATCAGCCAGGTAGGTTCCGAGGCCTTCGTTCAAAACGATTGACCCAACGACGATGGAGATGACGCTTTTGATTTGATTGTGAATCAACGTCTCCATGCTCAAGTCCACCCAGAATTTCCCGTTGAGGAAGAAGAACTGACCTCGCTCTGGGAACCGGTCGGAATGTGCCCATAGGCGGAACGAATCGTGATCATTGACGGTGGCGGGAATGTGCACGCCGCCGTTGATCACAAGATCGGCAACGGGACATCGAGTCCCCCGACCATTCGAGGCCTTGCGCGACGCGATTTTTTCTCGATTTGAGAAGCTGATTGGTTATGCGAGAATCATTACCTTGAATCGGCGATTGAACAACGGAGGTCAGGCCAGAGTATCGGGCTGTTTAATGCCGAACGCCACTCGAACTTTGCCGACCGGTTTCCCATCGTAGAGAAACTCAACCGGCCCATCGTAAACGAGCGGCCGGTCCGCGCTCCAGAGCGCGGGCTCCGGGATCAGCACGCGATACACTGGGTGTGCCAACATTTGCAGCGGATACGCCACCTCGATCGTGGTCACGCCGGGACAACGCGGGCCCATGACTCTGCCACGGACCTCGACGTCGGTAGGCAGGTTCGCAAACTCGATATGCACTTCCGCCAACGTCGGATCGAGGCGATTTACATGCACGGAATAAGTCGGCAAGGGATCGAGTGTCATCTCAGGCGCCCTCACGGCAACACGAGCATCGTGTCGCCATAGCTGTAGAATCGATAGCGATCGGCAATCGCCGATGCGTAGGCGCGTTGCAGGAGATCGACCTCGGCGAATGCCGACACAAGCAAGAGCAATGTCGTGCGCGGCAGATGAAAATTCGTCAGCAACGCGTCGACGACCTTGAAATCATAGGGCGGATGAATGAACAAGTCCGTCTCGCCGGCCCACGCTTGCAGCGACACGTCGCGCGCTGCCGTTTCAAGCACGCGCACCGCGGTAGTGCCGACGGCGACCACCCGGCCGCCGCGCGCTTTACAATCGGCGATGGCATCAACGGCGGCGTGCGTGATCTGCCCCCACTCCGAGTGCATACGATGCTGTGCGTAGTCGTCGACCTGAATCGGTTGAAACGTCGCCAGACCGACGTGCAGCGTCACCGTGGTCCACCCGATGCCGCGCTCCGCCAGGCCGGCGAAGACACGCTCCGTGAAATGCAGACCCGCCGTCGGCGCCGCGACGGCGCCGGCCGATTTCGCGTAGATCGTTTGATAACGCTCGCGGTCCTCCGGTCGCTCGATCCCCTTGCGAATGTACGGCGGCAACGGCACATGTCCAAATCGCTGCAGCAACTCCACCGTAGTCATCACGCTGGCCGTGTTGGGGTCCTCACGCGGAGCGTGAGGCCTACCGTCGGGCATCAGCGGTTTCGCAAGCCATCGGCCATCAGGCAATCGCTCAATGAGTTTCAGCCGCAACGGCCCCGGTTCGATGTCGATCATCTCGCCGGCATGCACGCGCCCGCGCGTCTGGCAAAGAAGTTCCCATGCGCTATCACCTGTCTCGCGCAAGAAAAGTCCTTCCCACTTCCCACCGGTTCGCGCTCGCTTTCCGAGCAGCCGGGCCGGTACAACGCGCGTGTCATTCAGCACCAGGAGATCGCCCGGCCCGAGCAGCGCCGGTAGGTCGAAAAATCGCCGATGCTCCAGCGACCGGTCGCTACGCCGCGCCACTAGCAGCCGAGCATGATCGCGCGGGTCGCACGGCTCCTGCGCGATCAGCTCGGTCGGTAGCTCGTATTCGAGAGGGAATACCGGCATCGTGGTTTCGGATTGGTTCTCAAAGAGCCACGCACGAAGTAAGCGGCGCCTCGGAGGCCGCTTACTTCGTGCGCGGCTCTTTGGTATCGCGATGGCCCCGTCGCGCCATAAATTTGTTGTATACGAATCGCACGCGGTCACGTACGAGGCATACCCATGCTGCCTGAAATTCACTTCGTCGATCCCGTGTGCGGCATGACGGTTGAGCCGGCGACGGCGAAGGCGCAGACCACCTACCAAGGGACAACGTACTACTTCTGCTGCCCTCACTGCCTGAAGAAGTTCGAGGCGGATCCGCACAAATTTTTGGGTGGACCACCCGAGCCTATGCCCGTGGCGCCGCCTCCTCCGAGCGGAACGAAACGCCAGTACATCTGCCCGATGGATCCGGAGATCGTCAGCGATCAGCCCGGCACGTGTCCGAAGTGCGGCATGGCCTTGGAACCCCGCGATGTCGTCGCCGGCGATGAAGCCGATCCGGAGCAGGAGCGGATGGTGATGCTGTTTTGGATTTCCGCGGCTCTTACCGTGCCGGTCCTGGCATTAGCGATGGGCCCGATGCTGGTCGGCCAGATGCATCTACCGGCGTGGAACCCGCGGATGCAAGCCGGGCTGACGACACTTGTAGTTGTCTGGTGTGGCGACCCTTTCTTCCGACGTGCCGGGGACGCGCTGCGCCGCGGCTCGCTCAACATGTTCACGCTGATCGTCCTCGGCGTGACCACGGCCCATTTCTACAGTCTGGCAACGCTAATTTGGACTGGCGGGACGGAAGGAAATGCCAAATATTATTTCGAATCGGCGGCGACAATCATAACGCTCGTGCTGCTAGGCCAAGTCATCGAAGGCCGCGCTCGCCGCGCCACCACCGAAGCCGTGCGACGGCTTGCCGGGCTGGCGCCGAAGACGGCGCGGCTCATCTGGAGCGACGGCACGGAGCACGAGGTTGCGCTCGAATCCCTGCGCCTGGGCGATCGCGTTCGCATTCGGCCCGGTGAGAAAATCCCCGTCGATGGCACGGTGCGCGAGGGGTATAGCGCCGTCGATGAATCGATGCTGACCGGCGAGCCGATGCCGATCGACAAAAGCGCCGGGGCGAGCGTATTCGCGGCGACGCTGAATACGACGGGTACGCTTGTGGTAGAAACGGAGAAGCTCGCCGCCGAATCGCTGCTGGCGCAGATCATCCGCCATGTCGCCGACGCGCAACGGAGCCGGGCGCCAATCCAGGCGCTCGTCGATCGCGTGTCGAGCGTGTTCGTGCCGATCGTCCTCGTGGTGAGCATCGCCACGTTCGTCCTGTGGTTTCGCCTGGGCGGCGAGAGCGGATTTGCGACCGGCATGCTCAACGCCGTCGCGGTGCTCATGATCGCCTGTCCGTGCGCCCTGGGCTTGGCGACGCCGATGGCGATCACGGTCGGCGTCGGCCGCGGCGCACAGGCGGGCATTCTGGTCAAGAGTGCCGAAGCGCTCGAACGGCTTCATCAGGCCGACGTGCTCGTCGTCGACAAGACCGGGACGCTAACCGAGGGCAAACCACGCGTGGTAGCCATCGAGGCGATCGGCGAATTCGACGCCGACGAGTGCCTGCGCCTGGCGGCCAGCCTTGAGCACGCCAGCGAGCACCCGCTCGCGCGCGCCGTCGTTCGAGCTGCCAAGGAGAAAAACCTCTTGCTTGATCCGGTGCACGAGTTTCGCGCCGAGCCGGGACACGGCGTCAGCGGCATCGTGGCTGGAAAGCGATTGATGCTCGGCAATCCCGCTCATCTGAAAGCCGCGGCCGTCGCGAGTGATACGCTGTTCGATCGCATCCAGGCCATGCGATTCGGCGGACAGACCGTTCTGGTTCTGGCGATCGATGGTCGCCCGGCCGCGCTGTTCGGTCTGGCCGACGCGCTCAAGACCAGCAGCATCGAGGCAGTGGATCGGCTAAGAAACGACGGCGTCGAAGTAATCATGGCGACGGGGGACAACGCTATGTCTGCAGAGACCGTCGCGCGGCAACTTGGCATCGCGACCGTTCATGCCGACGTTTTGCCGCAGGACAAACGCGCGATCGTGCAGGGCTTGCAGGCACAGGGAAAGATCGTGGCGATGGCGGGGGACGGCATCAACGACGCACCGGCCCTGGCCCAGGCCGACGTCGGCATCGCGCTCGGCACCGGGACCGATATCGCCATGGCCAGCGCGCCCCTGACGCTCGTTCGCGGCGACCTTCGCGCCATTGCCGACGCGCGCGCTTTAAGCGCCGACACGCTTGCGGTCATTCAACAGAACCTGGTGTTGGCGTTCGCCTACAACGTGTTGGCGATCCCGCTGGCGGCATTCGGATTCCTCGATCCCATCCTCGCCAGCGCCGCCATGAGCCTCAGTTCGATCTCCGTGATCGTCAACTCGCTGCGGTTGCGCGCGTAGCCATCTTCGTTTTGCGCTGGCGTGGCCTTGCGGGGCTTTGCACGAGAATGACGTTTTTGGACATCGTTGCGGGAAGGGGGTGTCTGTGTGTGCGTGTGCAACGAATCGACAGAAGTCATTTCATATCAACAAGTTATGTTCCGACATTTCGTTGAACGAGCTTGTGAACGAATGCTTGCGCCGGGCAATTTGGCAGCGCCCCTTGCAGCCGTCAAACGCGGAGGGACAGAACGCTAATGATCGCGATGCACGACACGGTCCGCCAAGGCTTCGAGTATCGTTCGACCCGGTGACGGCGGCAGACACTGCAGTTCCGCCAGTGCTGCCGATGCGAATCCGACCGCGCGTTGACGGGCGTACTCCAGGGAGCCCGAAGCGATGAGCAAGGGCACGAGCGCCTCGCGCTTGTGGTTGCCCGATGCCGTCAAGATGCTTCGTGCGGCGTCGGCAGCCGATGGGCTGGCGTCGTTCAAAATGTGAATGACCGGCAACGTCAGCTTTTGCTGCTCGATATCGCTGCCGAGCGACTTGCCCGCCAGCGTTTCCTCGCCCATCAAATCGAGCAGATCATCCGCGATCTGAAAGGCGATGCCGAGCGCTCGGCCAAAGCGAGTCAGGCTGGCGATGACTTCGTCGGTCATGCCCGCGTAGGTCGCGCCGAGCCGGCCACAGCATGCGGTGAGCTCCGCAGTCTTTCCATCGATGATGTCCAGGTATTCGTCTTCGCTCAAGGTCAAGTCGCCGCGCCGGCTGATCTGGTGCAGTTCGCCGGCGCACAGGCGATTGGTCGATTCGCCGATGATGCGGCAGGCCTGACCGTCATCCACCATGCTGGCCAGGTGAAAGGCATGCGTGAAAAGATAATCGCCCAAGAGGATGCTCGCCTGGTTGCCCCAGAGTGCATTGACGGTTGGGACATGGCGGCGAACCGCAGCGCCGTCGAGCACATCGTCGTGGACCAAAGTGGCCGTGTGAATCATCTCGACGATAGCGGCCAGATGATGGTGCGTGGGCGTGACCTGACGACAGGCATGCGCGGTCAGGAGTAGGAGAGCCGGGCGCAAGCGTTTGCCCTTGTACTGCGCGACGTGCGCCAACAGGCGATCCATGCCGGGGCGGGAGTCGTCGAACGTGCGGCGGAGAATCTTCTCGACTTCTTCGAGGTCGCGCGCGATAGGTGCGAACAAGCTCGCGGACGAACGAGGAGTCGCAGGGGCCGGGGTGGATTTCATGAGTGCTCCGATGTCTGCGAAACGCGACAACAGTTCTGTCGCGGTCGGCAGCCTTTCCCCGTGACAACCGCATCCCTTGCGGCGAATTAACGGTCGGCCCGCGGAATTCTGAATTTTAGGAGACACGCACAACCCGTCAATCGGTGCGCGTGAAGTGCCCCGACTTCCCGCCCGATTTTTCTTCCAGGCGGATGCGTTCGATCGTCATCGCGCGGTCGACCGATTTGCACATGTCGTAGATCGTAAGGGCAGCGACGCTCACCGCCGTGAGCGCTTCCATCTCGACGCCGGTGCGGCCAACAACTTGGATGCACGCATCAATGCACAAGAGCTCATCACCTTCGAAGTAGAAATCGATCTTTGCCGACGTAATCGGCAGCGGATGGCAAAGGGGAATGAGTTCGCCCGTGCGTTTGGCGGCCATGATGCCGGCCAATCGCGCGACTTCCAGCACATCTCCCTTGGCGAAACCCCGGTCGCGGATGAGGGTGAGCGTCGTCGCTTGCATTCGCACCCGGCAACTCGCGCGAGCCATGCGCAGCGTCTCCGATTTACCGCTGGTATCGACCATGCGGCTGGCGCCGGTCTCATCGAAATGCGTGAGGTCGGACATCTACGGGCTCCTCGATTCGTTACACACCACAGGATCGGGCTCTAGTACCAGAGGTCAGAAGTCAGAGGTCGGAGGTCAGGGTCGAACCGCACAAGAACCGTGTCACTGAGGGGATTCTTTCTGTTCTCTGAGTTCCGACCTCTGACTTCTGACCTCTGACCTCTGGTTCTAGTCGCCGACCGGGAAGTATACACTTGGCGGACGCACACAGGCGAGGCGATCGATGCCGGCGCAGGCCGCAAGGAAGCTCCCGGTCGCGGCGGTATGCGTCATGATGATCAGCGGCACAATCTCGGTGTCTTCGTCGGCATGCTCGATCGCTTCGTGCTGAATCACGCTCGAGATGCTAATGTGATGTTCCGCCAGCACGCGCGTGATGTCGGCCATGGCGCCGGGGCGATCTTCGACCATCATGCGCAAGTAAAAGCGCGTTCGCATCGTGTTGGGATCGCGCACGACGATGCTGCGATGGTTTCCCGACCAGAGCTTCAGGCTGCGGAACGTCTGCTGCGCTCGCCCCACGGCCATGTCGATCAGGTCGGCAACGACGGCGCTGGCTGTCGGCATCTGCCCTGCGCCTCTGCCATAGTACAGCGTGCTGCCGACCGCATCGCCTAGCACGAACAGCGCATTGTACGCATCACGCACCAGCGCCAGCGGACTGTTTTGCCGCAACATCACCGGCGAGACATGCAACGCCAACTTTCCCCCCGACTCTTCAGCTCTGACTCCTGACTCCTGACTCCTGGTACTTGGCTCGAACCAGGCTTCGGCGAGCAGTTTGATGGTGTAGCCGAGCTCCTTGGCGAATCGGACATCGAGTAAGTCAAGCTCGGCAATTCCCCGGCGGCGGATGGCGTCGAACGGGACGGCGACGCCGAACGCGATCTGGACGAGGATCGCAAGCTTGTGGGCCGCATCGGTCCCGTCCACATCAAGCGTCGGATCGGACTCGGCGTAACCCTTTTGTTGAGCTTCGCGCAGAACGTCGGCATACCGCTGACCGTTCTCAGTCATCCCGGTGAGGATGTAGTTGCAGGTGCCGTTGAGGATACCCTGCAACGAGAGGATTTGGTTGGCGGCGAGCCCTTGGCAGAGGGCGCCGATGATCGGAATGCCGCCGGCGACTGCGCCTTCGAAGGCGATGGCCCGATCATGGCGTCGGCCGGCGTCGAACAACTCCGCTCCGTGCGTCGCCAGCAGCGCCTTGTTGGCGGTGACGACATGTTTACCGGCGGCAAGGGTGTCCAGCACAACGCGTTTGGCTTGCTCGATTCCGCCCATTACTTCGACGACTGTTTGTACGGCAGGATCGTTGATGGCGGAGCGGAGGTCGGTCGTCAACAGATTACGGGGAATGCACGAATCTCGCGGCTTGGCAGGGTCATGAACGACGATGTGTCGCAATTCCAGCGGCCGGCCTGCACGCGCCGCCAGTCGATCGGGATGTTCCAGAAGCAACTTGGCCACGCCGCTGCCGACCGTGCCGCAGCCGACCAAGGCGATGCCGTAGGGTTCCATGCGGTAATGATAGGAGTCAGGAGTCAGGAGTCAGGAGTCAGAGGTCAGAGTCAAGTGCGTGAGGCGGCGCGCAGGATTTTGAGTACACTTTTCTCTGAGTCATTTGTCACAGATCGGGCCAGGCCGCCTGATTCCTGACTCCAGATTTCTGTCTACTGACCCCTAATTCCTGCATGCTATCGATCAGCGAATACGACATCACCAGCAACGGCCCCGGGGGCATCCTGTGCGTCTGGTGGCGCCAATGGCGCACCGAACGCGCCCTGGGTCACCGCGGCATTCACTTCCGCGCCACCTCGTTCGATGAGGTGCTCGCCGCCTACGCCGCCATGACGCAGGAGGAATTTGACGCCATCAACGGCCCGCAGGAATGGGCCAACTGGCGCACCATCCCGCGGGCGATGACCGGCCACGTCCCTGATCGGCCCTTGCGCGTGCTCGACCTGGGGTGCGGCACCGGAGCGTCGACGCGCGTCCTGGCGTTTTACTGTCCACAAGGCTCGCACATCACCGGCTATGAAATCGCCGAACCGATGCTCCAGTTTGCCCGTCGACGGGAATATCGGCAGCGGAACGGCGAACCGGCGAAGGTCGATTTCATTTGCCAAGGAGTAACGGAGCCCTTGCGTGAACCGGATGCCAGCATCGATCTGATCAACGCCAGCGGCGTCGTCGGGCATCATCTGACGCCCGCCACAATTCCACCGCTGGTAGCGGAGATGCGAAGGGTGTTGACGCCGAGCGGCGTTGCGATGCTGGACGTTGGCCCAACGATGCCCGGAAGCGACCTGCTGCGCATCATGGCCGACGCGGGTTTTGCGTACCAAGGGCATTACACGAGCTGGTTCGGCGACCGCACGGGAGAAATGGTATTCTCGTTTAGCCACGCGTCGTAAGCGCGGGCGAGCGTCACGCAATCCTGCCTCTACGAGGCGAGGCTAAGCACTATTCTTCTTCCAGAAACCGTGCGGGGATCGCAGCCTTCAGCACCTCGCGCGGCGTCGACTTGCCGGTCAGCGTCTTGGCTTGCCCTTCAACGATATCCAGGATGAGATCGATCGGCATGACGATCTCGCATTCACGGCTTTGGGCTTCCCGCAAGAGCTGGGTTCGCTTGGCGCCGGCGCTCAAGTCGATCACGGTCATGCCCGGCTTGAGATAGGCAGGGCGGATGCCGGCCCGGCCCAGCTTCTCGTCGATCTCCTCGTCGCAAACCACGAGGACGTCGTGCAGGGTGACGTACAACGCCTCGAACGCGATATATCGACATCCGACGGCGGCGGCGACGGCGGGACCACGCTTCTTGTCGTTGGTCGCTATGATCGCATTGCCTCCGAGACGTTGCACCTCGGCCGCGATGATGCGCGACGCCCCGGTCAGACCGGCCAAGAGGACGAAGCGGTCCTTAAGCGGGTTGTCGCCGGGATTGCGTTTCTTGAGCGCATTCTTTAGCGCGTTGACCCACGCTTGGCCCGACGTATGCATTCCGTGCCAGGCCTCGTTCTTGTGGATCAGCACATCGACGGCCTGGGTTTCCTTGGCCAGGCCGTGCAATTCCGGTTGAATCTCGACGATGTTGGCCTGATCCTCCGGATCGATGACGGCGCCGGCCAGCTTGACCGCTTCCATCACTTTCTTGAAGATCTTCATGTTGCCGATCGCCATCGGCAGACAGCGGAATGCGAGATTGTGATGAGCGAAGGCGGCGTTGAGCGCGGCGACGGTGATCTGATCGCGCTCGCCGAAACCCGTGACGCCGATCAATCGCGTCGTTTTCTGAATGTCCTGAAGACGATAGATGTCGCGAAAATCCTCGACGGTCGGTTGTCCCGGATACGCCTCGAGGCCGCGTTCAAGGGCCGCGTAAATCCACGGGGCGCCGAGCTTACGGCTCAGGACCGACAGCATGATGCCCGGCTTGCCCAGGCCGACTACTACCGTCGGCACGACCGACTTGGCCAAGATTTGCACGAGCGGCCAGGCTTCCTCCGGCGTGCGCGCCAGCGTGACGAGCTTGATCACGTCGGCGCGTTTTGTTTTCATCTCCTCGTAAATTTCTTGAATTTCGATCGGCGTTTCGCTCAGATTGGTGTAAGCGATGACGCGCTTGCTTGGTGGAAAGGGGCGGATGTCATCGGCAACATCGAGCTCGATTTCAACATAGTCGGCCTTACTGATGATGCATTGCCGAAGGATGGCGAGGCGTTCTTCCTCGCTGTCTTCAAAGAATCCGCCGTCGGCGGGGCGCCGGCAGGTCATGATTACCGGCTTGGGACGGGCGGCGACCATCTCGCCGATTTCCGGGGACTTTCCAAAGCGGTCGAGGCGCACTTCGAGCACATCGGCGCCGAATTGCTTGGCGTTGACCATGTCGGCCAGCGCCAGTCGGCGGGAGTCTTGGATGATGGAGACACAGAACATGGCAGAGGTGCGGGGGTGATGGGTGGGGGACGAGCAGGAAAAAAAGGAGGGGCGATGGGTGTCGCCCCTCACCCCTCGCCCCTCGGCTCTCGTCGCAACCTAGTGAGCGGACGAAACCGGCTCACTCAATGGGGGCCATTGATTGTCGAGCCCTTCGTCCTCGATCGCTTTCAGTTGCGCTTCGCTGATCTCGTACTGTTCGGTGACCATTTCGTACGATTTGCGCACATTGGCCACCGCGTCTTGGGTGGCCACCAGCTGCGAGAAAATCTCCATCTTCTCCTCCGTGGATAACCGCTTTCCATTCGTCATTGCTGCACCTTTCTCAAAAAACTGGGCGAGCGTTCCGTTTTTTTCCCTGCTCGCCACCATCGGCCCGACGGAAAGCGAGTCGAATCTCGCCCAAACGGGGGCCAACGGCCAATCGGCCTCTTTCCTCACATCTTCGCCGAGGATTCCGTGGCTTTTCACTACGCTTTTAATTATACAGGACATGACGCGGCGCTTCGCGAAAAATCCGGGATTTTTCGTTTCGCGTACGGTGTTTTCGCCGACGCCTGCGCGGAAAACACGCCGCAATCGATCGAAGAACCGACGGTTGCGTGCTGAAAGCCTCGTCGTGCAGGCGGCTCGCCTGCACGGCCTTCTGCAAACCATGGGCTGTCCAGGCCAGGCGGCCTGGACTACGGACTACATCACATGCGTAAACAACTGTCCCTTTGTCTAGCCATCGCCTTGGCAATTCCGGCCACCAGCCTGGCGCAGGGCAATACCGACATCTCCTACGACCTGCCTGCTCGCAAGGCCCAGGTCAACGACGTCATCGCCAAGGAACTCGGATCGCTCGATGCTCTCTACAAGCATCTCCACGCGCATCCCGAGCTTTCCTACGAGGAAGAAAAAACCGCCGCCCGCATGGCCAAGGAACTGCGATTCCTCGGCTTCGTCGTCACCGAGAAGGTCGGCGGCCACGGCATCGTCGGCGTTCTGAAGAATGGTGAGGGCCCGACTGTCCTCGTCCGCACCGACATGGACGCGCTGCCCATCGTCGAGAAAACCGGCGTTGCTTATGCCTCCAAGGTCCGCACGCGCGACAGGGATGGCAACGACGTCGGCATCATGCACGCTTGCGGCCACGACGTGCACATGACCTGCTGGGTCGGCACGGCTCGCGTCCTGGTCGCGCTCAAGAAAAACTGGCGTGGCACGCTCGTCTTCATCGGGCAGCCGGCCGAGGAGGTCGGCGCCGGCGCTCGCAAGATGCTCGAGGACGGCCTGTTCAAACGCTTCCCGCGCCCCGACTTCTGCCTCGGGCTGCACTGCGACTCGCGCATCCCGCACGGAACAGTTGGCTACACCGAAGGCCTTTCGCTCGTCAACGTCGATAGCGTCGACATTCTCGTCAAGGGCAAAGGCGGTCATGGCTCGGCCCCGCACACGACGATCGACCCCGTCGTTCTCTCCGCACGTATCATCCTCGACCTGCAGACTATCGTGAGCCGAGAGAACAACCCGCTCGACCCGGTCGTGGTTACGGTCGGCTCGATCCACGGCGGAACCAAGCACAACATCATTCCGTCGGAAGTGAAGATGCAGCTGACCATTCGAACGACGAAGGATGCGGTGCGAGCTCGGGTCCTGGAGGCCATTCCGCGCATCACCAAGGCGGCGGCGCTCGGCGCCAGAGCGCCGGAGCCGGTCATCACCGTGCTGAACGATAACTTTACGCCGGCGCTTTACAACAATGCGGCACTCGCCAAGAAAACGAGCAACGTCTTCCGCGCCACGCTCGGCGCCGACAACGTGATCGAACAACGCCCGATGATGGGCGGCGAAGATTTTTCACGCTTCGGGCTGGAGGGCGTGCCGATCTTCTTCTACTTCCTCGGCACACTGCCGCCCGAGCGCGTCGATGCGATGCTCAAGGGCAAGGCGCCGCCGATCTCGCTGCATTCAGACCTGTTCGCGCCGATCCCCGAGCCGTCCATGCGCACCGGCATCCTCACGATGAGCATGGCGACGCTGCACCTGCTGAAAGAAGCGAAGTAACTTCGTTTAGCCTCACGCCAAAGGCGAGCGGCTAAACTAACGCAGTCGATGCACATACCCGCGTGGCTCGATGGGTCTGCGCATTCCGGCTTCCTCAAGAAAAAGCGATGACTCCTCAACGAACACGCCGACGTGCGACAACGGCGTCGGTTTGATCGGTTGCGATTTCAGCAACTGTTCGCCCTCTTCCGGGCCGACCGCAAACGCCAGTTCGAAGTCTTCGCCGTCGCTCAGCGCATGTTCCAGCGGCGATCGCCCATCCGCCATGTTCAACGCCGCCGCACTGATCGGGACGCCCTCGGCAAACAGCACCAGACCGCATCGGCTTTCCTCGCAAATGTGAAACGCGTCCGCTGACAGCCCGTCGCTAATGTCGATCATGGCGTGGATGTTCGCATGCCGTTGCAGCTCGAGCGCCTCGGCAATGCGCGGTGTGAAGTCGAGGTGTTTGCCCTGGATGCTGCCGCCGAGGTCGCCCGTTACCATGAGCCAATCGCCCGGTTTCGCGCCGCGACGCAGGACCGGACCTTGTGGCCCCGCTCGGCCCAAGAGGGTGACATTGATAACCAGGCTGCCGGGCCAGGAGTTGGTGTCGCCGCCCGCGATGGCCGTGCCGAAGCGATCCGCGATGTCGCGCATTCCGCGGTACAGTTCCTCCGCCAGGATCTCGGCATCGGGGCGACGCGGCAGCCCCAGGCTGACGAACGCCGCCACCGGCGTCCCGCCCATCGCTGCGACGTCGCTCAGATTCACTGCCATCGCCTTGTGGCCCACCCTGCGAGCGCCGGCCTCCGCCAGCACGAAGTGGCTTCCCTCTAGCAGCATGTCGGTTGTCACGAGCCACGGCTCAGGTCCGGATGCCGCCAACACGGCGCAGTCGTCGCCGGGTCCGACGATCACGCTTCGCGAATCGGCGGTATTTCGGCGCAACCAGGCGATATAGTCGAATTCTCCCATGAGGCAGGATCTTTCTATTGCGCAGGGCGTGCAACTTGTGGCGTTTGTTCCGAGTTTGCGTTACAATACCGGATGGAAACCGATAATCCGGCAACTTTGGCTCAAGCCGATGCCGTTTCTGCACGCGGCTCAGCGAAAGTGTTGTAAGATTTACCTGTAGTCCGGCGTCCCAGACTCCGCCTGGGACCGGGAGCAGCAGACCAGATTATTCTACGCCAGGGTGACGTTCGTATGACCGCCGCCTTACTCGCACCAAACGCGTTCACGCAGCGACTGACCTTCGGTGAGCCGAAGCTCCAGACCGACGGTGATGTCCTCGCCATCGCTTTCAGCAAGGACGCATTGCTGCATTCGGTCGAAGAGCACGGCATCTTGCGGCGATGGAATCCGGAGTCGGGTCAGCAACTTGCCTGGCACTCGGTCAGCGATCTTGAAACCCTGTGGGCCTTCAGCGCCGACGCGCGCGTTCTTGCCTCGGCCAGCGACGACCTCACCATCTGGGATGCAACCTCGGGCCGACTGCTGACGGCGATCCCGCAGGCGATGTGGGTCAGCGCTCTGGCGTTTGCGCCGGACGCAAGCTTTGTGGCAACGGGGCATGACGACGGCCTGATCAACTACTGGGACGCCCCCGGCCACCATTCCGTTTTTCCACGCGGACTCGCGTATCACAAGAAACCGATTAGCGCCGTCGCCGTCAGCCCCAACGGAAAATTCCTCGCGGCCGCCAGCGAAGACAAGACGATCACACTCTGGAACCTGTCGACCGGCGGATATCACGGCTGCTTGACCGGGCACAACGATCGCATCCCGGCTCTCGCCTGGCATCCAAGCGGCAACTTCCTCGTTTCCGCCGGGTGGGACTCCACCGCTCGCGTCTGGGACGCCAACACGCTGCAGCCGGTGATAATCCTGAACAGCCATGCCGCTCAGGTCGATGCGCTCGCCTTCAGCAAGGACGGCCGTTGGCTGGCCTGCGGCGATTCGTCGCAAACGATCCACGTCTGGGATTTCGCGACGAAGAAAACAATGCACAAACTAAAGGTGCCGCCGGCCGAAGTGCGTTTCATCGCCTTCAGCCCGGATGGCCGGCACCTGGCGTGCAATGGTGATCGCGTGCTGCACTTGTGGAATCCGGAAACCGGCAAGCCCCACGCCGACATCGGACCACGCCCGCGGGCCAAGACGACCGTGTCGATCCATCGCGATGGCAGCAAGTTCATCAGCAACGGCGGCGGCACGAACGTCCGCGTCTGGAACTCCAAGACGCGCCAAACCGTCACCACTCTGCAGACCGACGAGCCGATTCACGCCCTCGCGTTCAGTCCCGATGGCAATTGGATCGCCGGCGCAGTGAGCAAACAGATTCGCCTGTGGGACTCGACGGGCAAGCACGTCGCCGACTGGGATGGCCCGGAAGAGCCGATCACCACCCTCGCCTTCAGCCCCGATTCCAAGCTGCTCGCAACCGGAAGCAAGCATGGCATCTCCGTCTGGATTTGGGGCGTCGCCGACGGCGAGCCGGTACTCCTCATCCCCGACGCCCTTGACGGCTGTTCGATCGAGTCGCTGGCGTTTCATCCCGACAATAATCAACTCGCGGTCGGAGGCATCGACCGGATGGCGACCGGCGGCAGCAATGGCGCCATCAGCGTCTGGAATCTTGCCGAACGGGCCGAGGTCACGACCTTCCTCGACGGCGCCACCGCCATCGCCCTTCATCCCGGCGGCGACATTCTCGCCAGTACAACGCTCGACCAATCGATCTGCCTGTGGGACTTGCAGCTCAAGCAACTGCTGCAAGAACTGCTCGGCCACGACGGTCCGGTCACCTGCCTGGCGTTCAGTCCAGCGGGCCACCTTCTCGCCTCGGGGAGTGAAGATCACACGCTACGCTTGTGGGACGCCAAGGGCCACGAGCTTTCCTGCACTGAACTCGATAGCCAGGTGACGTCGATCGCTTTTTCAGCTGACGGCACGTATCTGTACCTCGGCCACGCCAACACTACGTGCAGCCAACTCCAACTCGCCGATGCGTTTCGCCGGAAATAACCTGCATCCAACCGCCACGCGTTGCCTCGCGCGGCGGTTTCGCGTTTATCGCCCGATCATCCCGCGCGAAACCGCGAAGCGAATGCGTCTACGCATGGTTGTTCCCATTTCAGCAATCCGCTGTAAACAAACGCGAGGCTTCGCGATAGAATGACGGGCGATGGAAAACCCTACTCCTGCCGTTGATCGGCTTGCTGCAGACGAGATCGACTGGACCGGCCAGGTGCTCGGGCAGTTTCGCATTCTGCATCGCCTGGGCCGCGGCGGCATGGGACAGGTCTATCTTGCCGAGCAAACGAACCTCAAACGCAAAGTCGCCCTGAAGCTGCTCAATCCGGAGCTCGCCGGCAACGAACGCGCCTTGGCTCGCTTCAAGGCCGAGGCCGAGAACGTCGCTCGCGCCACCCACGCCAACATCGTGCAAGTCTACGACATCGGCAAGGACAACGGCGTCAACTGGCTGGCCCTCGAATACGTCGAAGGCAAAAACTTGCGCGAGTTCATCGAGAAAAAAGGCACGCCCGACATCGCCCTCGGCCTGCACATCATGGCCCAGGTCGCATCCGCCCTGCAGCGCGCCGGCGAACTGGGCATCATCCATCGCGACATCAAGCCCGAGAACATTCTGCTTAACAAGAAGGGCGAGGTGAAGGTCGCCGACTTCGGGCTGTCGCGCTGCTTCGAAACCGACGATCAACAGCAATCGATTACACAGAGCCAGGTGACAATGGGGACGCCGCTCTACATGAGCCCCGAGCAGGTCGAGCGCAAGGCCGTCGACACACGCACCGACATCTACTCATTCGGCGTCACCTGTTACCACATGTTCGCCGGAACCCCGCCATTCAAGGGCAACTCGCCGATCGAGGTCGCTTATCAGCACGTGCACAAAGAGCCTGAGCCGTTGCGTGCGATTCGCCCTGATCTTCCGCCCGCCTTGTGCGCGATCATCCAGAAGATGATGGCCAAGAAACCCGATGAGCGCTACCAGTCGGCACGCGAAATCCTGCGCGACATCACGCAGATTCGCGAAGCACTCAACCTCGGCACCATCGCGTCGATCTCAATCTCATCTTCTTTCGTCGGCCCCGCGCCGGCGCAATCGCGCTCGACGCCGATCGTCGACAGGTCGGCTCAGCCTTCATGGATCGTTCCCACTCTCGCCGGACTTAGCGTGCTCATCGCCTTGACCGGCGGCGTTGCGTTCGGCTGGATCATGAATCGCCCCGACAACCCGCCGATCAAGGAAGTGACGCCGCCGAATCCGAATCCACCTCCAATTGAACCGCCGGTTAACAAAAAGCCAATCGTCTCCAAGGAGGACGAAAAGGAAATGCAACGCCTGGTGCAGAAGTATCTCGATCCGACCAACGAAAGCGAGATGATCACGGGCCTCCAACACTCCGTTGAACTGGGGTTGTATTATCTCAAGGCAAAGCGCCTCGACGAAGCGGAAAAGCTGTTCGCTGAGTTGCGCGACCCGGGACGCAAAGTCGCTGCCTATCGTATGCTGGGCCGAATCGGTCAAGCCATGACGCTGGCATTCAAGGACCAACCGGCGGCGTCGATCAAAGAGTTCTTGCCGCTCATCGAACAGATCGAGAAGATCGAGGCCAAAGTCGGACCAGGGTTCGCGTTCAAGCCTTCCAAAAAAGATCCACCGGCTCTGGAAGACGAACGCGAAGCTTACAAACGCGTGTGGAAGCTCAATGCGCCGATCCGTGAAATGGTCGCCCGAGCGCTCGATCACAACTTCATCAACAATCCGTCCGCATTCGCGGAAAAGCAGCCCGCCGAGAAACTGAACGCCTATCGCACGCCGCCACGTCCCACCATCAAGGGCCCGCCGCCGATGCCGTGATCGGCGAGAACTAAGCTTACACCTCATTCCAGTATCGGTTGCGAAAGATCGGCTCACGCTAGGCATGCTGTCCAGCATTGCGACGATTTCGCACAATCTGTGCTTTGTCGCACGCCAGGTCAGGGATGACCCACGCTGAAAGCCCATGCAAATCGCGCGGCATTGCGTTTGCTCTTGTACACCTGAAGATACGATGTCGGTCCACCGATGCCGTCAATCCCTGTGAAAGGAGCCAAGGTCGGTGCGTTAAGACGAAACTCGGGCCGAGAGGAAAGCTGCGCGCGCCGCTCGCCGCCGGCTGTCGCCGGTTGCCCCTGCGCGTTGAGTTGTGGAAGCACGCGATAGCTGTACGCGGCGCCGAGGTGCAGAGCGTGCTCGCCCTCTTCAAAAAACGGATTGACGGTGAGCCGGCCCGTGTACGCGTAGTTGCCGTCGCCGAAGTCAGCCGCGTTGAAGCTATCTGAATTGCTCCGGAAAACGCCGCCGGCGTACGTCATGCGCTGCTCAAGCAGGTTGCCGTAGATCATCGCCCCCATGTTGAAAAACGGCACAAACGGGTCCTGAACCAGCCCACGCTCTAGGAAAGTGTAGTTGTTGTAACTCGTCAAGGAATCCATGCCGAACGGCTCGCGGAAATGGCCAACGCGAAGCGTACCGACGTACGGTAGGTGCGGAATCTCGGCGAAGACATTGAAGAACTGCGGAAGCCGATTCTCGAAGCCCACTTCAAGCGTCCACGTCACAGTATCGTACATTTCACCCAGAATATGCAGGCGAGCCCGGCGAAATGCGGCGCCATCGTTCAGCGGACCGACGCCATCGGGACCGTTCATGAGTCCGTCGCTGGCACGCCACCACCCGCCCTCCATGTGCATCAAGCCGCCGAGGTGCAAGCGAAACGCCTTGTCCTCGGACTCGGCGATGAAACCGTTGCGCCAATACGTTCTGAGCCCGGGACCCTGACTTGTACTCTCAGCTCGAATGGCGCGAAGGCGCTCCTCGACGATCTTCTCGACCTGCTCGCGCGTGAGGCCGCCGGCGTTCGCGCCGACCGACTCCACGGACCACGTGGGACTGCTGATTGACGCCTGCAAGCCGACTGCCGACCTTGCCGAATCGCTCTGGGCCGAGAGCGCACAGGGCACCAGCGACCAAAGAATCAGGGCAGAGAGTCTCCGCAGAATGTCCAAGCTACGGACTCCGTGCAAAGTTCGATTTAGTCCAGCCTTTTGGTCGCACCTATAGGCAGACGTGTCGAGCCTGTCAAGGGAGCAATTCTGCGCTGGTGTGCTGTAACGTGAACGTCGTTATCGCTGCGTCTTCTTGCGTCGCCGGGTTGGCTTCTTTTGCGGCGCCATCGTCGGTTGCCCTTTGAGTTGAGCAATGCGGTCGCGCAGCTCGGCGGCGCGTTCGAAGTCCAAGTTTTGCGCGGCGGCCATCATCTCGGCGTGCAGTTCTTGCAAAAACTCCTCGGTGACGTAATCGTCCCCGGCCTTCCCGGCGACTTCGAGCGTCAGCTTGTGCGCCTCGATCTCTCCCTCAATGCCTCGGTCGATCGCCGAGCGCACGGTCTGCGGCGTGATGCCATGCTCCTTGTTGTATGCCAACTGCAACTCGCGCCGACGATTCGTTTCCCCGATCGCTTTCTGCATCGAGTCGGTCATCTTGTCGGCGTAAAGAATCACCTCGGCGTTGACGTTGCGCGCAGCTCGGCCAATCGTTTGGATCAACGACCGTTCGCTACGCAGGAACCCTTCCTTGTCCGCGTCGAGAATGGCGACCAGCGACACCTCCGGCAAATCGAGGCCTTCGCGCAGGAGGTTGACGCCGACCAGCACATCGAAGGCGCCTTCGCGCAACTCGCGCAAGATCTGCACCCGCTCGATGGCGTCGAGTTCGGAGTGCAGCCATTTGCAACGCAGGCCCGTATCGCGAAAGTAGCCGGTCAAGTCCTCCGCCAATCGCTTGGTCAGCACCGTGACGAGCGTGCGTTCCTTCTTGTCGACGCGTTTTTTGATCTCTTGCAGCAGATCGGGAACCTGCCCGCGCGCCGGCTTGACGTGCAGCACCGGATCGACCAGCCCCGTTGGCCGAATCACCTGCTCGATGTACTCGCCGCCGGAGACTTCCAATTCGTAATCGGCCGGCGTCGCGGACATGAAGAGCACTTGACTTAGCCGCTTCTCCCATTCGTCGAAACGCAACGGCCGATTGTCGAGAGCGCTCGGCAGACGGAACCCATGCTCGACGAGCGTCGACTTGCGGCTCCAGTCGCCGGCGAACATGGCGCGGACCTGCGGCACCGTGGCGTGCGATTCGTCGACGACAAGCAGGAAGTCCTTTGGGAAATAATCCATCAGTGTATAGGGCGGTTCGCCTGCCGCCTTGCCGGTGAACCAGCGTGAATAGTTCTCAATGCCCGGGCAGTGGCCGACCTCCAGGAGCATCTCCATGTCGAAGCGGGTGCGGGCCTGCAAGCGCTGGGCTTCGAGCAGCTTGCCCTGTTCGCGAAAAACCGCCAGGCGTTGATTCAACTCCTCCTCGATCCCCTGCACCGCCGTCTTGATGCGTTCCTCCGGCGTGACGAAATGCTTGGCCGGGAAGATGTACAGATCGTCGCAAACCTTGGCCGTCTCGCCGGTGGTGGGGTTGATGATCGCCAGCGCGTCGATTTCGTCGCCGAACAACTCGATGCGCAGAGCGAACTCCTCATACGCCGGCCAAAGCTCGATCACATCGCCGCGCACGCGGAATCGGCCTCGCTCGAACGCCGTGTCGTTGCGCTGATACTGGATATCGACGAGCCGATAGAGAAGATGATCACGCTCAATCGTGTCCCCCTTTTTGAGGTAGATCATCATCCGCTTGTAGTCGGCCGGCGCGCCCAGGCCATAGATGCACGACACGCTGGCGACGACGATCACGTCCTCCCGGCTCACTAGAGCGCTGGTGGCGGCAAGTCGGAGGCGATCGATGTTCTCGTTGATGCTCGAATCTTTTTCGATGTAGATGTCGCGCTGCGGAATGTACGCCTCGGGCTGATAGTAGTCGTAATAGCTGATGAAATAATGAACGGCATTGTGCGGGAAGAAGCTCTTGAACTCCTTGTAGAGCTGAGCGGCCAGCGTCTTGTTGTGCGAGAGAATGAGCGTCGGTTTGCCCAGCTTGGCGATGACGTGGGCGGCGGTGAACGTCTTGCCCGACCCGGTGACGCCTAGGAGCGTATGCCGCGTCTGCCCGGCGTTGAAGCCGCCGACGAGCTTGTCGATGGCCTGCGGCTGATCGCCGGCGGGTTGAAACGGGCTGACGAGATCAAAATGAACCAGCATGCCGCATGAACCTTGCAAGGCATTTTGCCACGGATTCATTATACGGGCGAAGGCCAGTGATGCTGGTACGCGGGAAACATCCATGAAAGGCACGAAGAATCACGAAGATGGGGGTGCACGACACGGTCTGCGCGGCCCCTTTTGGGAGGGCGAGGCTCCTGCCGAGCCGGAAGCGTCAGCATCGTAATGTCAACTCAGATTATTTGCGGGCTCGCGGCTCGGCAGGAGCCTCGCCCTCCCGTGCCGTTTGCAAACCATGGCGTGCACCCCGAAGATGGTACGGTTACTAGAAGAGAACCCTCAGGAGCACTCGTGATGCGCTCCCCAGTATGATACCTACCGTGCGATACTTCGTGTTTTTTCGTGTCGTTCGTGGAGCGCTGCTCATTGGAGTATCGCGTCGCTGGTTTCGACTGAGCCGATTTCGTAGGATGGTGTTCACTCGAAGTTCTTTTTTGTTGACGTTGACGGCGCTTGGTCGCCCGAGCGCCGCAGCAGCAACACACAGGACTTAAGGTTTTTCGAGAACTCCTGCTAACGAGCAAAGGGCTTTGCTCGGCGCCCGGACGCACTCGACGACGGTTCATTTCACATGACCGAGACCTACCGCTGGCACTGGATTGGCTTGACCGTATTGGCAGCGGCACTGGCGGCAACGCCGTCGATCGTTCCTTTGCTGCGCCCAACACCAATTTCGGTCACCAAGTCACACCCAACCACGGGTCTGCTGACAGGTGACAATGCAACTCCCCTCGTCGGCACGGCGTCGTGTTCAGCTCGCGGCTGTCATGGCAGCATCGATCCGGCGCCGGCTCCCGAGCGCTGCCAGCAGAATGAGTATGCAACGTGGAGCCGCGATCCGCACGCCGACGCCTATCGCACGCTGTTCAGCGAACGATCGCGGCAAATGAATCGGCTCCTGGGCAGCGACATGTTGCCGCACGACGATCCGCGCTGTCTGGCCTGTCATTCGAATCCTCGGCTCAACGCGATGCCGGCTGAGAGCAGTTTCGTGCAGCGTGAAAAACTCTTCGGCGTCGGCTGCGAGTCGTGCCATGGCAGCGCCAATTCCTGGCTCGTTCCGCACACCGCGCCGGACTGGCGTCAAAAGAAGCACGCCTTCGCGATGCCCGATCTGACCGATCCGGTCGTCGCCGCCAAGACGTGCGCCGGCTGCCATGTCGGTTCGCCGGCGAATAGCGAATCGACCATCCCGCGCGATGTCAATCACGATCTGATCGCCGCCGGCCACCCGCGTTTAGCCTTCGAGTTCGGCGCCTACTTCGCCAACATGCCGCCGCACTGGCGACCACGCAAACATTCCGACGTGCAGCTCTGGGCCGTCGGGCAGCTCGTGTCGGCACAGTCGGCGCTGGATGTTCTGGCCCATCGCGCCAGAACCGGGCCGTGGCCGGAGCTCGCTGAATACGACTGCTTCGCCTGCCATCATTCCCTGGCAAGCCAAGACCGCGATCGCCGAAGAGGCAAGCCCGGAACGCTCCCGTGGGGGACATGGTACTTCGCGCTGGCGCGTGAACTCGGTGGCGACCCACAGGCGCTCGACGCCCTCGAAGGGCAGATGCACCTGCCGTATCCCGAACGTGGCAAAGTCGTGGAGTTGGTCAAAGCCGCTCGAAAGGGATTCAATGTCGGCCCATTCAAAGACGCGGCCAAAGCGGAGAGCCTGGTTCGGGCGCACGTTGTCGATCGCTTCAAAACCGGCACGCTGAAGCTCGACCCGTGCTGGGACAGCGCCGAGCAGATGTACCTCGCCCTCGCCGCGTCCAGTCCCGGGCCGGCCCATCGTGCGCTCGCGGAGCATCGCGCGTTCGCGCCGGGTTTCATGGGGCCTGGCGTGCTGTTTCGGCCGAGCACTTTTTTTTACAAGCTACAGAAAGTTGCAAAGTGAACGTTGCCTAGCTCAACTTTTTTTCAACCCAAAGAGTTTGAGATCGGCGCCATCCAACAAGACAGTTCCCTCTACAACCTCTCCAACCATAGTCCCATCAAATGCACACGAAGGATCCAACGCGATCTCCAGCGTGTGCCCATGGGTTTGTTCGATGGTCAAGGTCAGCGAGCCTTCCGCGTTTCGAGCTGCGCTGACCACGGTCCCTCGCACCGCAAAGCCTTCGTTTTCCGCGGCGCTGGCGTCGCCTTGGCAGGCAATTCGCATCGTGACGATTCTGACACACGCCATACAGTTCGGAGTATTCAATGGCTCTTTCATTACCGGTTCGCGACTTGCTTCGGTCCAGAGGTGAAATTCTCCTTTGTGCAAAACGAGCCGAACGATTCGTTGCCATTCAACAAGGAATGCGTGCCCGTCACTTTTCCTGATTTCGACGCCGTCGGTGCGAATTGCTAGCCTGTCCGTCCAGCGGACGGTCTCACCACGAGTCAGCGCGTCGCAGAGCCGCTTCACGATCGCAACGGTGATTCGCTCGACGATGCGCAATGTCTGGTCGCGGTCGAGCATCTCCGTTGGCGACATGCCAGTCGCTCTGGATCGACACGAGAAAACGAGTGCTTCGTCGTGGGCGTTTTCGGATTTGAGTTCGAAGTAGATGTCCTGGCTGCCATGTTGTGGGCAGTCAATGGTCAATGCGTGAACTTGATCGTACCGAAGCGTATGTTCCTTGCCGCTCCGAAGCGTTCGTACGCCATGTTGGTGCAAGTGCCACACCAAAAACCAGTGCGTAAAAGCAAACCACGAATAGATCAAGACGAAAATGCCTATCGCTGCAAGCACACCACTGAAGAGCCACGTGTGGCCTGGAGTGAATATCGTCGTGATTAGCCCTGCAGAACCCAAGAACAAGAAACTGGCGCCTCCGAGAGCAAAAGCGACGGCCACACGATCTAATCGCTGGCCCGACACCAATACGGGGCCGAGGTCGCCGGAAATAGCGTCACTCATGCGCGGCCCCGTCAATTCCGCGTGATCGTCTCGTGCAGGTTCAGAATCGTCCGGGCCACCGACGTCCAGGCGGCGAGTTCTTCGGGGCGAATGTCCTTCGGCGCCGCGGCGTAGCCGACGCTGACGATGGCCTGAGCGTTCTTGGGATTGGCTTCATAGTGGGCGCGGTGCTTTTCAAGTAGGTTCGTGAGAATCGCGATCTCCTCGGCGCTGGCTTGCCGCTGAAGGGCTAAACGGTACGCGGTCTGGAAGCGGTCGGGTGTCTTGCCGCTGGAGCGAATGATCTTCTCGGCAAAGACTCGCGACGCTTCCACATAGGTCGGATCGTTGAGGAGCACCAGCGCTTGCTGCGGCGTGTTGGAGCGCGGGCGTTCCACGGTACATTCTTCGCGCGTCGAGGCGTCGAATGCGAGCAAACTCGGCTGCAAGAAAGTGCGCTGCCACCAGGTGTACACGCCGCGACGGTACTGACTTTCCCCTTTGTCGCTCATCCATTCGCGCGTCGGGAAATTGAGGTAACGCCAATACCCGCCCGGTTGATAGGGCTTGACGCTTGGGCCGCCAATCTTCGGGACCAATAGGCCGCTGATCGCCATGGCGTTGTCGCGGACGAACTCGGCGTCGAGGCGATAACGCCCCTGGCGCGCAAGGAGCTGGTTGTACGGATCGCGTTGCCGTAACGCGGGCGTTCCTTTCGATGACTGGCGATAGCTCGCCGACATGACGATCTGCTTGATCGCGCGCTTGATGTTTCCGCCGCTCTTCTGAAAGTCAATGGCCAGCCAGTCGAGCAACTCCGGATGCGTCGGCCAGGCGCCCAGGGCGCCGAAGTCGTCGGCGGTTTTGACGATCCCTTGGCCGAAGTAGAGCATCCAGAGGCGATTGACGAAGATGCGGTCGGTGAGCGGATTCTCGGGGGCGACCAGCCAATTCGCGAGATCAAGCCGCGTCGGCCGCTTCTTGTCGTCTTTCCCACGAGTGAGCGGCGGCAGCGCGGCAGGCACATCGGGCTGAACGACCTCGCCTGATTCGTCGAGCCAGCTGCCTCGCTTCAAGACGCGCACCATGCGCGGCGGCGTGGACGTCGTGATCAACGTCTGCGGCACTGCCTTGAGCAGATCCGCTTTCTGCTTCTGAACGTTCGTCAGCTTCTGCTGTGCGTCTTTCACCTGCTCTTTCGGCAACGTCGCGATCTCCTTCTGCATCGCGGCAATTTGCTCATCAAGTGACTTGATTTTCGTCTGGTGTTCGGTCGACATGATCTGCGTCTGCTTTTGCCGACCCACCGGCGTTTCCTGGATGTCAGCGAAGAATGCGGCGAGTTTGTAGAACTCCTTGGTCGTGAAGGGGTCGTATTTGTGATCGTGACACTCCGTGCAGCCGAGCGTCATGCCGAGCCAGCCGGACGAAAAGTTGCGCACACGGTCGGAAGCATACTTGGCGGTATATTCCTTGGCCTGCGAGCCGCCTTCCTCGGTGGTTTGCAGCAAGCGATTATGGCCCGACGCGATTTTCTGATCGTTCGTCGCGTTGGGCAGCAAATCTCCCGCGATCTGTTCACGAGCAAACTCGGCAAACGGCTTGTTCGTGTTGAACGCGTTGATCACCCAATCTCGGTACATCCACACGTCGCGATTGTTGTCGCTGTGATATCCGGCCGTATCGGCGTAGCGCACGATGTCGAGCCATTGCACCGCCATCCGCTCACCGAAGTGCTTCGACGCGAGCAGGCGATCGACGGCTTTCTCGTACGCCGTTTCTTTTGCGGAGCCAGAGTAATCCTTCACAAACGCGTCGACTTCGTCCGGCGTCGGCGGCAGGCCGGTTAGGTCGAACGAAATCCGACGGATCAGCGTCCGGGCATCGGCTTCGGGCGACGGCGCCAGCCCTTCCTTGTCCAAACCTGCCAGAATGAAGCGATCGATGTCGTTCCTCACCCAACCGGCGTTCTTGACCTTGGGCGAGTCATGCTTCTTCGGCGGGATGAGCGACCAATGAGCCTCGTATTTCGCTCCTTGAGCGATCCAATCGTGAACAAGCTGGATTTCCTCCTTGGTCAGCTTCTTCTTCGTCCTGGGCGGCGGCATGATCATCTGCGGATCATCGGTTACCAGCCGGGTGAAGAGTTCACTTACGAGCGGCTCTCCTTTCGTGATAACCTTGGCATGAGCGTCCTTCTCGTCGTCGAGCCGAAGTTTGGCCTTGCGCAGATTGTTATCCGGTCCATGGCACACAAAGCAGTTGTTCGAGAGAATTGGCCGGATGTCGCGGTTGAACTCAATCTTGCGCGGGGCCTGAGCGACGAGCACCGGCGCGACCATGAGCAGGCACGCGAAGCTCGACCATTGCACGGCAGCGAAACGCATGGCAATCGGCTCCTTGAGGAGAACGTGAATCATGGGCAGGCAGGAGTTACTCGATAGCAATACTTTAGCGGACCCGGCAGGCTTTCTCAAGATCGCGATTCTGATTCGCCGAGCTGACTTTTTTCTTGTAGTCCGCCCAGCGGTTGCTATATTAGCGCTGATAAGCGCGACCATCATTTCCCCCTCAGCAAAGGCGCCGTTCCATGGCTGACGACGACATTCGCGAAGGCGTTCCCAAGAAGAAGAAAAAGATCCTCCCGCCGAAGGACGACGACGAACGCCCGAAGAAGAAGCTCCCCGTGGATGAGGACGACGAGCCCGAGGATCGTCCGCGCAAGAAGCGCACGGCCGACGACGAGGACGAAGAGGAAACGCCTCCGAAGAAAAAGAAGAAGCCGGCCGCCGAGGAGCCGGAAGAGGAATCGGACATGGGCGAATCGCCGCTCGCCGCGTTCATTCCTGTGGGCGGCAGCGTCTTTGCACTCATTTCGCTCTGGACCGCCATCTTTTCGTTCCTGCCGGCCTTGGTAGCGCTGTTGTTGATGCTGAAATATGTGGACATGATCGGTGTCGAAAAGTTCCCGCCGATCCTGGGCTGCATCCTGCCGATCCTTTGGCCGGTTGCTGTGCTCACCGGCGGTTTGTCGTTCTTCACGACGAAGGCGAAGGCGTCCTACGGCTCCATCGCTGGAAATATGCGTGCCATCATCGGCATCCTGCTCGGCCTGATCGCCATGGTCCTGCACGGCGTGCTGATCTACCTGTTCTTCAAGGGATAGCACCGAACGTCGGGCTCGTTCTCGCTCCGCTTGAGCGGGCCCTTCGCCTTGCACGCGGTATCGGAACAGCCTTTCTTGCCCTTGACAGCCACGTCAGATTCTGTAGAATCTAGATGTTATTCTGTAGAATAGTATCCTACCCGGTTCTCTCTCTTCATGCGTCCCGTGGTCATCAAACCGACGCTCGTCTGCGATCATGGCAAACGCCGGCCGGCGATTGTCGAATCGCTGCTGACCGATATCTTTCAAGGCCGACTCCTGGCGGGGCAGCGGCTTGTCACCGAGAGATTAGCACAACGTTTCGGCGTCAGTCATACCCCGATTCGTGAAGCGCTGATCGAACTCGCGGGGATCGGCATCGTCGATTTGGTTCCCAACAAGGGCGCCGTCGTCCGTCGAGTGACTGCGCGCGATGTCCGCGAAATCTGCCAGGTGCGCCGCATCCTCGAATGCGCCGCCACCAAGAACGCTTGTGGCCGAATCGACGACGCAGAGTTGCGCGATCTTGCAGGGGCGATTCGCACGCTCATGTCGGTGCGCTCGCCGTCGCAAGCCGCGTTTATCGAGAAGGCTCGCGCCCTCGATAGCCGACTGCATGATCTCATCGCCGAATCGTGCGGCAACGCATATCTTGCCAATGAACTAAGTCGGCTCAAGACGCTGTTTCGCGCCTTTCGCGATGTCGCTTGGCAGCACGATCAGGCACGCAACGATTATCATCGCATCGCCGAGGAAGGACACGAGCACATGGCGATCGTCGAGGCGTTGCTCAACGGCGACGCCAGGGGAGCGGCCAAGGCGATGGCCGCCCATATTCGCTCCGGAATCCGCTACTGGACCCGTGGCATGCCGGTGAATGGAAAAGCTCACGCAAAGGCGCAAGGGCGCAAAACGTGACTTCTCTGCGTTCTCCGCGCTCTCCGCGTTTCAAATTTGGAGAGCGCGGAGAACGCAGAGGAAATTAGGAGATGACCCAATGCGTACGAATTTGCTCGCGATCACGTTGACGGCCGTTCTGGCGTCGCCGCTGGGTGCCCAGACCAAGATCGAATACAACCGCGACGTGCGGCCGATTCTCGCGGAGAATTGCTTCGCATGCCATGGCCCCGACTCGGCGTCGCGCAAGGCCGGGCTCCGGCTCGACGAGCGCGACGCTGCCATTAAAGCAGGCGCCGTCAAGCCGGGGAGTGTCAAGGACA
Organism: Planctomycetota bacterium; assembly: GCA_016872605.1. GTDB lineage: Bacteria > Planctomycetota > Planctomycetia > Gemmatales > Gemmataceae > SIAQ01. The sequence continues at coordinate 26,598 of VGZI01000009.1, read as the reverse complement.
GCTCGCTGTTCGAGCGCATCCATTCCACCGACGCCAACGAGATCATGCCGCCGCCCAAGACGCGCAAGAAGCTGACCGCGACTCAGAAGGAGATTCTCAAGCGCTGGATCGAACAAGGAGCCGAATATCAACTCCACTGGTCGCTCCTCGCTGCAAAACGGCCCGCATTGCCCAAGGTAACGAATGAAGCATGGGTGCGAAATCCGATCGACCGGTTCATCCTCGCCGAGTTGGAAAAGCGCGGCATGAAGCCGAATCCCGAAGCCGATCGCCGCACGCTGGCTCGTCGGTTGAGTCTCGATCTTATCGGTCTGCCGCCGAGTCCCGTCGAGGTCGAGGCGTTCGTTGTCGACAAGGCGCCCGATTACTACGAGAAGTACGTCGATCAACTCATGAAGTCGCCGCACTGGGGAGAGCATCGGGGCCGCTATTGGCTCGACGCCGCCCGGTATGCCGACACGCATGGCATCCACTTCGACAACTTCCGCGAGATCCACGCTTATCGAGACTGGGTGATCAACGCCTTCAACAAGAACCAGCCGTTCGACCAGTTCACCATCGACCAGCTGGCGGGTGATCTGTTGCCGAACCCGACGCTCGATCAGTTGGTGGCGACGGGATTCAATCGCTGCAACATCAGCTCGAACGAAGGCGGTCTGATTCCGGAGGAGTACCTCGTGCTCTACACGCGCGACCGCACCGAGACGGTTGCGGCAGTTTGGCTCGGCTCGACCATGAACTGTTGCACGTGCCACAACCACAAGTTCGATCCGTTCTCGATGAAAGACTTTTACTCGATGTCGGCGTTTTTCAACAACACGACGGTTGGAGCGATGGACGGCAACATCCCGAACACGCCGCCTGTCATCTTTGTGCCGCGCACCGAGGACCGTCCGCGCTGGGATTCACTGTCCAAGGAGATCGCAGGGCTTCGGCTTCAGCTTGACGCGCGAAAGAAATCGGCTGAGAAAGAGTTTGCCGCCTGGCTTTCGCAAGCGCGGGCCGACCAGATCCTGGCGTCCATTCCGACGGATGGCCTGGGGTTGCACGCCAAGCTGAACGAGGCCGAGGGCAAATCGGTGCGATACAGCGTTCATGGCGCGGAACGAACCGCCGACCTCGGCGACGGGTATGATTGGGTCGCCGGCAAGGGCGCTCCGAAGACCTTTACCATCAAGCCCACAGGATCCTCGCTTCAGTTCGCCGACGTCGGCGACTTCGAAACAAACGAGGGGTTCTCGATCGGCGCCTGGGTCAAGATACCGCGTCGCGGCACTACCGGCGCTATCGCCGCTCGCATGGACAACACGAATTTCTACCGCGGCTGGGATTTCTGGATCGAACAGGACAAGCTCGGCATGCACATCGTCAACAAGTGGGACACGAACGCCCTCAAAGTCACTGCGAAAACGCCGTTGCAGCCGGGACAATGGTATCACGTCGCGCTCACCTATGACGGTTCCTCCAAAGCAGCCGGCGTCAAACTATTCGTGAACGGCGCCTTGCAGCCGACCGATGTTTTCACCGACAAGCTCAAGGGCACGATCAAGACCAAGGTTCCTTTCAAGATCGGTCAGCGTCATCAGAGCGAGCGTGTCAAGGACGTTTCGCTGCAAGATCTTCGCGTATACGTAAAACCTCTTACTGGTCCCCAGGTCGACCAGCTGGCGAAGTCATCGAAGGCCGTTGACTTTCTGACGAAACCGGCCGCGAAGCGCACGGCCGCCGATCGCAATGACCTCTTCGATTGGTGGCTAGTTTCTCTGGACGATGCCTACCGCACGGTTAACTCGCTGATCGCGGCAGTCCAGCAAGAAGAAGTCGTCATGAAATCGCGCGGCACCATCGCCCATGTAATGAGCGAGAGGAAGGACGAGCCCAGTGCTTTCATCCTCTTTCGCGGTGAATACGACAAGCGACGCGATAAGGTGGGCGCCGCAACGCCGAGCGTGTTGCCTGCGATGCCCGCCGATCTGCCCAAGAACCGCCTCGGGTTCGCAAAATGGCTGTTGCAGCCAGACCATCCGCTTACCGCTCGCGTAACCGTCAATCGCTTCTGGCAAGAAATCTTCGGCACGGGCATCGTCCGCTCCACGGGTGACTTCGGCGTCTCCGGCGAACTGCCGTCGCATCCCGAATTGCTCGATTGGCTGGCGCTTGAGTTTTCCTCCCCTCTCCTTTCCGTGGGAGAGGGGCGAGGGGTGAGGGGGTGGGACGTTCAACGTCTCATCAAACTCATCGTCAGCTCCGCGACCTATCGCCAAACCGCGACGGTCACGAAGGACGCCCTCGAAAAGGATCGCGACAACCGCTATCTCGGCCGAGCGCCGCGCTATCGCATGGACGCCGAGATGATCCGCGATTACGCATTGGCATCGAGCGGCCTCTTGGTTCGCAAGATCGGCGGCCCCAGCGTGAAGCCGTACATGCCCGACGGCGTTTGGGAAGCGGTCGCGATGATCGGCTCCAACACGCGCGACTACAAGCGTGACACCGGCGAGAAGCTCTATCGCCGCAGCATGTACACGTTCTGGAAGCGGGCCGCCCCGCCGGCATCGATGGACATCCTCAACGCGCCAAACCGCGAGACGTGCACGGTCCGCCGCGAGCGGACCAACACGCCGTTGCAAGCGCTGGTGACGCTCAATGATGTCCAGTTCATCGAAGCCGCCCGGCACCTGGCGACGCATGCGCTCAAGGTGGCCGGCCAGAGCAAAGTGGACAGCGCGGAGTTCGACAGCATTGCCATCGACCTCATCGCCCGGCGGCTGATCGCTCGCCCGTTCCGCCCCGCGGAGAAAAAGATCGTACAGGAATCGTTGAACGATCTGCGCGAGCATTACCAGACGCGCGAAGCCGACGCCCGCAAGTTGATCGCCGTCGGCGAATCGATGCCGGACGTGAGGCTGGATGCGCGCACACTGGCCGCATGGACGATGCTGGTGAACGAGTTGATGAATCTGGATGAGGTGTTGAACAAATAACTCGGTTTGCGTTCGCGTCGCACCGTCGACAATGCAGTCGCCGGAGATTTGCCGCGAACGGCAAACGAGCCATGATGGAGGTATTCCCCATGCGAATTCTGTTGGGAATGGTGCTCATGCTTTCGGCGACTCTGGCCGCGGAAGGCCAGGACAAGAAAAAGAAAGGCGACCTCCGTCGCGAGGTGTCCATCAAGGTTGGCGACGTCGCCCCCGATTTCATGATCAAGGACATCGACGGCAAGAAGTCGGTCAAACTGTCCGACCTCAAGAGCAAGCCGGTGGTCCTGATTTTCGGTAGTTGCACCTGACCCCCGTTCGTGCAATCGGTCGGTCAGATCGAAAAGCTGAACGCGGCGTACAAAGACAAGGCCCATATCTATGTCGTCTATATCCGCGAAGCACACCCAACGGACGGCTGGGTCGTGAAGAACAACAAATTCAAGATTGAGGATCCCAAGACGCTTGAAGAACGCCAGAAGGCGGCCAAGGACTTTGCGAAGGATCTGAAGCTGACCCTGCCGGTCCTGATCGACAGCATGGATGATCGGGTGAACACCCTATACGGCGGCTGGCCGGACCGCGTCTATGTGATCGACGCCGCCGGCAAGATTGCGCTCAAGGGTGAGATGGGCCCGCGCGGCTTCACCCCCGCCGTGCAAGCCTCGTTCGGCGTGCTCGAGAAATTGACCGCGACCGGGCGGCGTTAGCTGGCTGGTGTGGGTTAACCGCGTTTACACCGTGGCCGTTGGCCGAGGAGTTGCTTATGACCCCGTTTCAATCCTGGTTCCATTCCGAATCGCGTCGCCAGTTCTTGGGCCGCGGCGTCAACGCCGTCGGCTTCGCGGCACTGGCGTCCCTCCTGGGCGACCGCGCTGTCGCCGATGATTCGACGGGCGCCAATGCCGCCTTGCCGCGCACGCACCACACTCCGAAGGCGCGCAACGTCATTTATCTGCACATGGTCGGCGGGCCGCCGCAGATGGACCTCTATGATTATAAGCCGCTCATGCGCCGGTACTACGATGTCGACCTGCCCGACTCGGTGCGCATGGGGCAGCGCCTGACTACGATGACCTCCGGCCAGCCTCGCTTCCCGATCGCGCCGTCGAAGTTCCGCTTCACACAAAACGGCCAGTGCGGCATGTGGGTCAATAGCGAACTGCTTCCCTACACGTCGCGGATGGTCGATGACATGTGCTTCATCCGGACGATGCACACCGAGGCGATCAACCACGAGCCCGCCATCACGTACATGCAAACCGGCAACCAGGTCACGGGCCGGCCGTGCCTCGGCGCATGGGCTTCCTATGGCCTCGGTTCGCTCAATCAGAATTTGCCGACTTTCGTCGTCCTCGTTGCTCGCCCGTCCAATCAGGAACAGGTGCAGGCGATCTCCGCCCGGCTTTGGCAGTCGGGCTATCTTCCCGGCGAGCACGCGGGCTGTTCGTTCCGGTCATCGGGCGATCCGATCCTCTACATCAATAACCCGCCCGGAGTGACACCGGAAGTTCGCCGACGCACGCTCGATGGACTGCGCCGCTTGAACGAAATCAATCACGAAACCGTGGGCGATCCGGAAACGCACACGCGCATTCAGCAGTACGAGATGGCGTACCGCATGCAGCAAAGCGTCCCGGAATTGACGAATATCGCCAGCGAGCCCGAATCGACGTTCCGCCTCTATGGCGAAGCCGCCCGCAACCCCGGCACGTTCGCCAACACCGTCCTGCAAGCGCGGCGCATGGTTGAGCGCGGCGTCCGCTTCATTCAGATTTACCACAACAACTGGGACACCCACGCCAACGTCGCGGGCCGACTGCCCGATCAATGCCGCGACGTCGATCAAGCCTGCTGGGGCCTAGTGCAAGACTTGAAGGCGAAGGGCCTCTTCGATTCGACGCTGATCATCTGGGGCGGAGAGTTTGGCCGAACGATCTACTCGCAAGGCGGTTTGACGCCGTTCAACTATGGCCGAGATCACCACCCGCGCTGCTTCACGATGTGGATCGCCGGCGGCGGCTCGCGCGGCGGCCAAATCTACGGCACCACCGACGACTTCTCGTACAACATCGCCGAGAACCCTTGCCACATCCGCGACTTCCATGCCACGGTGCTGCATCTGCTCGGCATCGACCACGCGCGATTCAGCTATCGCTATCAAGGATTGGATCAGCGTCTGACGGGCGTCGAGCCGGCGCATGTCATCCAGGAACTGGTGGCGTAGCGACATTGCCCCAGGCGCATGTGACGGATCGGCGAAACCACGAGTCGTCATTTCTTGGGATCAGGCTCGACGCCATCGCCTGCGGGTTGCGCGACTTTGTTTCTGTCGATGGCAATCCCGTCGACCACGATCGAGTTGACCGAGAACGATCCAAAGACCGTCGTGAATCCTGCTTTCAGGATGGTCGCATCTGCATTGAGCGGCGCCTCGATGTTCGCATGCCCCTTCACCGTCGCTCCGCGCGGCACCTCACGAGGAAACGTCGAAGAAAACGGGTCGGCCTTGTACTGGTTGCCTCGATCGTCCACAACCACGAAATAGCCGAACAATGGCAGCGTCAAGTTGTCGCCGGTTTGGTTCGTCGCGGTCATGAAGACGCGAAAGTTATTCCCTTGAATCTCGACGCGATCGACGGACAAGGTGAGCCCGTTTTCGGTGGTCTGCCATGGCGCCTGGCGAGCTTGCTTGGGGGCCGAGAAGTCGGCGCCTTGGCCAGCCGGAAAGCCGCCGGCGCGTTGCCATCCTGGCAAGAAAAATGTGAAGAAGAAAATCGCGAAGGCGATGAGGCCAATGATGGAGATGATGCAGCCGACCATTTGCCAGGTCTGCGCGGATTCGTAACAGCTGTCACAGCGCAGCTCGTACGCCCCGCCTTTGCCGTGGTAGATGTAGATGCTCTGCAGGTGCACGGCGCAGCTGAAGGCGCCGCAGCTTTGGCTGCGCGTCGTCGCCGCCGCTGAGCAGCGGTAGCATTTCGGTCCTGTCGCCGCCGCCTGGTCGTTCGGATGGCCACAGTGCGGACACGCGGCGGCGTGCTCGGAAATTTGCCGATGGCAAGCAAGACCGTCGATCAGCGGCATGGCCATCCCTCGAAGTTCAGGAGCCTCGCTCGGTGCGGGTTTCATCAATTGGAATGATTATCCGCGTGTGTCGCACGCATGTCAAGAAAATCACCATCGAGTCCAATGGAATTATCCAGCTTAGTAGGATTCGGCGCAGAGGTTCGGCAAATTGCCCACATGATTGCCCTCTTCGTATAAAGACCTAACCACAGGGGCACAGAGAGCACAGAGAAAACCGACCAGAGTTCTTCTCTGTGTGCTCTGTGCCTCTGTGGTTAATCTCATCGAGGCGCCGTCATGACCACCCCCATGATGCAGCAGTATCGGGATGCGAAGGCGAAGCATCCCGACATGCTGCTACTATTCCGCATGGGGGATTTCTATGAGCTCTTCGAGCAAGATGCCGAGACGGTCCATCGCGTGCTTGGCCTGACGTTGACAAGCCGGGACAAGGAAATGCCGATGGCCGGCTTTCCGCATCATCAGCTCGAGAACTACCTGCACAAGCTTCTGCACCAGGGTTTTCGCGTCGCGGTGTGCGACCAGGTCGAGGACAGTTCGCAAGCCAAGGGTCTGGTCAAGCGCGAAGTCACGCGTGTCGTTACGCCGGGGACGGTCACCGAGGATGACCTGCTCGATCCGAAAGCCAGCAATCACCTTGTCGCGATTCTGCCGGGTTCGCCGGCAGCTCCGGTCGGCCTGGCCTGGCTCGATGTGTCGACCGGGCAGTTCTTCGCGACCGATGTCGCCGCGGACCGTCTGCGCGAAGAGGTTGCCCGGCTCGGGCCGACCGAGTGCATCGGCCCGGAGAGTCAGGCGAACACCATTGCCGAGATCGTGCAGCGATTGGCGCCAGCGCCGTCGTTTTCCCAACGGCCCGATTGGACCTTCGATCCGAAGACCGCTCGCGAATCGCTCGGCAAGCAATTCGGCGTCTCCACGTTCGCCGGCTTTGGGTTCGACGACTCGCAGCCGTGCTTGCCCGCGGCCGGGGCGCTGTTGCTTTATGTCCAAGAAATGCTCAAGACCGGGCTTGGGCACATTCGTCGCTTGCAGCCGTACTTCGCCAACAAGGTGCTGCAACTCGATGACGTGACGCGGCGCAGCCTGGAACTGACCCGGACTTTGCGCGAAGGCGAACGCCAAGGGTCGGTGCTCTCCGCCATCGATCGCACCGTGACCACGATGGGCGCTCGGCTCTTGCAAGAATGGCTGTTGGCGCCGCTCGCCGACCGTTCGACGATTGAAGCCAGGCTCGACGGCGTGACAGAGTTGCTGGAGAACGCGAGTTTACGAGACGATTTGCGGCAAACGCTAAACGAAATCCAGGACTTGCAGCGGCTCACGGCGCGGGCTTCGACGGGCCGGGCAACTCCGCGCGACCTCGCGGCTATCGCGCGGACGCTGCGATTTCTGCCGACGGTCAAGGCGAAGATCGCGGCTCGCAAGTCGCCGCTGCTGCGCGACCTCGAAGCGGCGCTGGAGTTGTGTCCCGATCTGCGGGCCACACTCGACGCTGCCCTCCTCGAAGAACCGCCGCTGTCAGCCAAGGAGGGCGGCCTCATCAAGCCCGGCTATGCCAAGGACCTCGACGAGCTGCGCGACATCGCCAAGGGGGGCAAAGAGTGGATCGCTCGCTTTCAGGCCGCGGAGATCGCACGCACCGGCATCAATTCGCTCAAAGTCGGCTTCAACTCCGTCTTCGGCTACTACATCGAGATCACGCATACACACACCGCCAAGGTCCCGGACGGTTACCAACGCAAGCAAACGCTCAAGAACGCCGAACGCTACATCACACCGGAGCTCAAAGAGTACGAAGAGAAAGTCCTGTCGGCCGAAGAGAAGAGTCAGGCGCGCGAATACGAGATTTTTCTGCATCTGCGCGATCGGGTCGCCAAGGAAACGCATCGGCTTTTACAAACCGGTGAAGTGCTGGCACAGCTCGACGTGCTCGCTGCCCTGGCCGAACTGGCGATGTCGCGGCAGTACGTTCGGCCGGAGCTAAGCGATGAGCCAATCTTGCACATCGTCGACGGCCGGCATCCGGTGCTCGATCAAACACTGCCGCCAGGGACGTTCGTGCCCAACGATGTGCGCATGGGCAACGGCGACGGCATGTTTCTTTTAATCACCGGACCGAACATGTCGGGCAAATCGACGTATATCCGGCAAGTCGCGCTCTTGACATTGCTTGCACAGATCGGCAGTTATGTACCCGCCAAGAGCGCGGCCATTGGGATTGCGGATCGTATCTTCACGCGCGTCGGCGCTTCCGATGAACTCAATCGCGGCCAAAGCACGTTCATGGTCGAGATGACTGAGGCGGCCAACATTCTCAACAATGCCAGTCCGCAGAGTTTGGTCATCCTCGACGAAATCGGCCGCGGCACGTCCACCTACGACGGCGTGTCGCTGGCCTGGGCGATCACCGAGTATTTGCACAACACCATCGGTTGCCGATCGCTGTTCGCGACGCACTATCACGAGCTGGCGCAGCTTGCGGAGACGTTGCCGAGCTTGCGCAATCTCAATGTGCTGGTGCGTGAATGGCAGGACGACGTGGTCTTCCTGCACAAGATTGCCCCGGGCAGCGCGGACAAAAGCTACGGCATCCACGTCGCACGCCTCGCTGGCATCCCCGTCGATGTGCTCGAACGGGCAGCGCAGGTGCTACGGCAACTCGAGTCGCATCATCTGGACGAGGAGTTGCCCAAGACGCGGCTGCGCAAGACGAAGAAAGTAATTCGGGAAGTGATGCCGACGTTGTTTGAGACGGACGATTGACCGCGTTTCCGTTTATCGCTTGCATGGCGCCATGCGATCGCTAAACGGAAACAATCAGTTGTCCTTCTTCTCTTCCTTCGGCATGGGCGGAGGCACCGGGGCGGCGTCGCGCTGAAAGTTGAGCAGATCGCGGCCTGTAAGCGGAGCTCCGGTTCGGGAGAACATGCTGACGGTGACGTTCAGTTCCGTGCCGAGCGGCGTGCCCTTCATCGCATCGCGGGCTGCCTTCAATGCCGCGAGTTGATTCTTGTCGACCAAGACGCCGTTGCGCTGCATGTGGCGATTGAGTTCCAACACCGCGGGCATGCGCACCGTCTTGATGTCTTCGTTTGGATCACTGACGAAGCCGGCCAGGTACGCCTGAATCGCTCGGCCCGGGAACCGGCCGACGATCTCCATCGCCTGAAGCCCAAACTCGGGCGTCTTGACCTTGGTCTTGACCACGTCGAGCGTCGGAGCGATGTCGTACCCGGTGATCTCGCCCCGGGACATTTTGTAGATGCGATCCATCGCGGTCTTGGCGAACAGGCGGCGTTCATCGTCGGTCAACTTGGCGATCGATATTTTTCGCAGGTGATCGTCCAACAAATCCTTGAACGCGCCGTCGGCGGTGAATTTGTCGTCGGTGATAACGATGACGCCCAGATCGCGGGCGACGAACTTCTTGATGGCTTTCTCGCGCGCCTTATCGACGACGATAATCGTCGGCATTCCGCCCAGGTCGTAGTCGCGGCGTATTTGGCCGTAGGCGAAGGCAAAGTCGTTCTCGGCCAAGCCCTTATGCACGACCAGGAAATCGTAATCGGCGGCGTTGAACGGCGCCTTGAGCCGGCCGCGCGTGTCGAACAGGTCCTTCGCGCTGACGGCCAACTCCGCTTCGAAGCCAAGGTCTTTGAGCGTTTGCCGTGAGGGTTGTTCTTGACCGGCGGGAGCGTAGGCGACGAGGGCCTTGGGCTTTAGCTCACTCGCCAGGAATCTTCGCGACAACTCGACGATGCGGTCGGCGGTCACGGGGGGCACGCTCGACGACGGCATGCGCAGCGCTGCTTCCATGCCGGCGTACTGCACCCGGCGATCGGCGTAGTACAGGGCCCGAGCGATGCCACGCGGCTGATCGCCCGGGTTGGCCTGGATCGTCCGCGAGTCGCCGCGCTCGCCGAGCGCTTTGATCAGCGGCAGCACGATCGGAATCTGCCGTTCTTCCATCGCCCGCTCCATCACGCGCAGAATCAGGTCGGTGTCGATCGACGTCAACAGCTTCTGCAGGTTCGGAGGCAACGGCTCACCGACGATCGTTTGAATCTTGGGCCGATAGGTGCGGTCCAGCATCAGGCTCAGGAAAACCACCTGGGCCGGCTTGTAGCTCGGATCAAGATCAAGCGCCTCGCGGGCATAGCGCTCAGCAAAAAACTCCTCCGCGCGGTACGGGTTCAACTTGATCGGCGGCTGGATGCGATTCCCGTCCCATTCCCAAATGGTCACCTTCTCGTCTTGGGAAAACGGATACTTGTGTTGATAATATTGCTCTGCCATCAACGTAAGCTTCACCTTCGGATCGGGCAGGTTTTGTTGCGGCGTGCGCAGCAGCGATGAAAGCACTTGCGTTGCCTTCTTGCGCACGCTTTCGGGGTAGCGTTTCGCTGCCGACATGTGCCAAAGGTACGGCACGACGCGATCATCGCGAATGTCGTGAATGAGATCGAGCATTGCCAAACGGAATTCCTCGGCATTCGCATCGCCGGCGTCCTTGAAAATTTCCAGGTAGATCGGCACGGGCCCTCTGCCCATGCGCAAGAGCACTTCCCGAGCGCGCGAAAAGATCGACTTGCCAAACTGCGTCCGCAACGTTTCGATCAACTCGGGCACGGCATAGTCGCCGGAGCGCAACACCTGGATGAGGGCGTAGCCGCGCTCTTCGGGCGTGCGCGCGTCGAGTTGCTTGATGTATTTTTGGATGCGGGCCTTGTCGCTCAGGTAGCCTTTGACCGCCTTGGTGACGCGTTCGACAAGCTCGTCGGCGTTTTTGACCGCCTCCTGATGAAACGGCGGATGGTCCGACCACAGCTTGACGCGCTGCAGCCGCAGAAACGCGGAGATACCCTCGGCTTCTTCGAGAGCGACCAGGGCTTTGTCGAGGTCGGCAGGGGCATCGAACTTGACGCCGGGCGTTTCGTCTTTGCCCAGCATGCGCTTCAGGTGGAGTGCGGCGAGTTCGAACTTGCCCAGGTCCATCTCGAACTGGATGGCGACCCAGTACTCGAACGTCTTTTCCGGCGGCTTGTAGAACGTGCGGTAGCGCTCGGCCGCCGCTTCCAGCAATTGGAGCGTCTTGCGCTTGTTGATCGCGGCGGGATCGAGCTTTTCCTGCGCCGGCGCCGGCGCAGTCAAAGCGAATGGGAAAGCGATGACAAGGAAGAGAAGCATGGCGCGCATGAAAAAACCTCGCGTGGTGCGAGCGCAAAGCCGCAAGCGGCTAGAAATCAACTTCCGGGCGAATCAAATCCTCATACGTCTCGCGGCGGCGAATCAGATGGTGATTCGCCCCGTCGACGAGCACCTCGGCGGCGCGCGGCCGACCATTGTAGTTCGACGCCATCGCCATCCCATAGGCCCCGGCGCTGAACGTCGCCAACAGGTCGCCTCGGCCAACTGCCGGCAGATAGCGGTCCTTCGCCAAAAAATCGCCCGACTCGCACACCGGGCCAACGACATCACTTTTCACCGTCCCTGGATTCTCGACCTGATAATCCTCCGGCGTGTCGAAACCCGCGACCGGCCAAATGCGGTGGAACGAATCGTACAGCGTCGGGCGGATCAGGTCGTTCATGGCCGCATCCTGGATCACGAAATGCTTGCCGCCCGAATCTTTCGTATAGATCACCCGACTCACGAGCAGGCCGGCGTTGCCCACGATGAAGCGACCGGGCTCCAGCACCAGCTTGCATTTCGCCTCCTGAATCCCGGGCACAATCACTTCGGCAAAGGCGCTGGCGGGCAATGCTTCGTTCTTCTTGTAATGGATGCCGAATCCACCCCCCATGTTCCAGATCGTGATCCGATGCCCTTGGGCCCGCAGCTTGTCGATCAGCACTTGCCCCTTGACGATCCCCTGACGGTACGGCTCCACCGACAGGATCGGCGACCCCAAGTGCATGTGCAATCCTACCACTTTGACGTGCGGATTCTTTAGCACTTTTTCGGCGAATTCGAGGACCGTGTCGATGTCGAGGCCGAACTTGACGCCTTTGACGCTGGTATCGGTCTTGGCGTGCGTCTTGGGAGGCAGATCGGGGTTCACACGCAGGGCGACGTTGGCGACTTTGCCCATCGATTTGGCGATCTCTGCGATGGCGGACAGCTCGCCTTCGCTCTCGACGTTGAAGAGAAAAACGCCCTGTTCGAGGGCGGCGCGAATCTCGGCATTGGTCTTGCCGGCGCCGGCGAAGACAATCTTGCTGGGCGAGCAGCCGGCCTTGAGGGCGCGATAAAGCTCGCCGCCGCTGGTGACGTCGCAGCCCGCTCCGCCTTCGACCATGAGCCGCGCGATGTGCAAGTTGCCGTTGGTCTTGATCGAATAGCAGACCAGCGGATCAACGGCTTTGAAGGCGGCCTGAATCTGCTTGAGATGATGCTCAAGCGTCTTCTTGCTGTAGACGTAGAGCGGCGTGCCGTACTTCTCGGCGAGCGCCGGCACGGGGACATCGTCGCAATGCAGAACGCGGTTCTTGTAGGTGAAGTGGTCCATGAAAGGCTCCTACGTTAAGCCGCTCGCCTGTGGCGAGCTTGGTGATACGAGTTCCCGCGAGCGGGCGCTCCTACTCAATCTCCGTGACGATGTGATTCGGGTCGCGCGGGAAGATGATTTGCTTCTTGCAATCGATCAGCAAATCAAGATCCTCCATCACGATGGCGCCGACCAGTGCCTTTTGGCGGTCCGGTTCAAGGGATGCGCGAAAGGTGCTGGTTCGGCCGAGCAGTTCCAGCTCGACTTGTTCCACGAAGTCGCGTTTTGCCTTGCGTCCATCCGCGTAACGGACATCGGCTTCACCGACACTGGGCAGCCCAAGCGCTTGAGCGACGGCCGTCGGCAGCACCAGCTGGGCGTTGCCCGTGTCAATAACTGCTTGCAAACGCGTTTGGCGCACTTTCTCCGCTGGGATCATGCCTGACTTCCACAGCTGCCCATCGCGGTTATTGGCCAGGCCGAGCTCATTCAGGATTCTATCCATGCTTTCTTACTCATCTGCGAGGTGCGCGGTTGCCGTGTTCCTTTCCCTTGTAGGGTGAGTGCCTGGTACAGTCATCTTAACAAGCGTCGCGTGGATTTGCAGGGAAAATGTGGGGGAAGGCCGCCACGCATCGACGTGCGCGATCAAGTTTATTTTGGCGGCGCCGATCCCACACGTTCGCCGCGCTCACCTGCGGGCTTCACGTTCAGTTCAACTCTTCCAGCCACAGCCGCAGGTCGTGCTCGTATTCGCTGGCCAGGTCGCCCTTGACGAGTTGGCGGTGGAAGTCGGCGGCGCCTTTGCGGTCGAGGTCGGCGGCCTGGGCGTCGGGGAATCGTTTGGCGGGATCGGGAGCGATCAACTTTTGGCAGAGATGCAACAACATCTCGTTGCAGCTCACGTCGGTCGGCAGCAATTCCTTCAAGCGTTTGTCGAGGTCCTTCTTGGCGGCCAGGAGTGACTTGTAGTCGCTCAGGCCTTCGAACGGATTGCGGCCTGCGAGCATTTCGATGAGGACGTAGCCGAGGCTGGCGAGGTCGGACTGGGGCGTGTTTTTGCCGCCCGCGAGGACTTCGGGGGCGGCGTAGGCGGGGGACCACATGCGCCGCGCCGACGCCTGGTCGAGGTCCATGGCCGAGCCGATGTCGATGATCTTGGCGTTGCCGGTGCGTTTGACCATGATGTTGGACGGCTTGAGATCGCCGTGGACGATGCCGTCGCGGTGCAGAGCCGCCAATCCCGCCAGGCACTCGCGCAAGATCTGAATGGCGACGCCCGGCTTGAGTCTTGGCTGCACCAGGCCATCGCAAACGATCACTTCGTTGACATATTTCCAGCGTTCCGGCTTCAGGCGTGCGCGCGACTGGCTGACGATCTCCGCGGTGAGCAGGTCGCGCAGGTCGTAGCCGTCGACCCATTCCATGACCATGATCCGGATGCCGCCGTGCTCAATGAAGTTGTGCAGGTCGATCAGGTTGTCGTGCTGGATCAGGGCGACGCGCGAGGAGATGTCGGCGATGCGGGCCATGTCGGCGGCGTAGCTGGGCACGTCACGGTACCTTTCGGGGGAGAATATCTTGAGCGCGACTGGCAGGCGAAACAGGTCGGTCCCTTGCCGTTCGCTCAAGTAGACGACCCCCTGGCCTCCCTTGCCCAGAATGCGGATCTTCTTGTACTCGGCGGCCCAACGGACCGATTCCTTGAGCAATGTTTCATATTCGGTCAAAAGCGCCGCCCCCCCCATGTCGAAACTGCCTGCGGCGACCTGGGAGGGGCCTGTGTGAGTAACGGTCGTTGAAATCATCCGGGAAATCCTCATCTTGTTGTTCCGTGAAGATTCATCTTATCATGGGGTGGCAACTCGCGAAAGCCCAGCACATGGAACTTGACTGCGCCGGTAAGCTGAGAGGCCTATCCGCAAGCTACGAAAGCCGGCACAGCGAGAGTGTGGGGTAAGACGTCGAGCTTGCCCGGCAAGGCAGTAAACGCGGTGGCCTGATCAAGTGGGCTGAAGGTCTGAAACCTCAGCAATACCCGTGCTAACGCTCTAGCGGTTTTGCCGTTAAGGTTGTTAGGCGACGGGCGACCTAACTGCATTGATTAAAACCACTTAATAAACGGAACGCCGCAAACAGGCGGTGTTGGAAATTGAACCAGAAATTCGCCGTTGCCGGGCCGTTCAAAATTGCAAAAATGGCGGTTTTTCCAACGAAACCCACATGGCGCGTGATGGTGAACGCTGGCAAACATGATTCGGTGAGAGCAGACAGCGCAAACGGCGCAATGCTACGAGGAAGCACAAATTGCCCGCGGAAAACACAAGAATAGGCTTCCAAGCGTGTCGATTTCGCCAATAGAATGACCTTTTCATTCCGTTTTCGTTAACATGTTCAGACGCACTGACTTGGAAGCGGCTACGGTGCTGGGGAGAACACAAAATGGCCTTCAGGTCTTTCTTCAGATTCCTTGACCGAATTTGGCGACCGAATCGAACCATCAAGAAACCTTCCCAAAACGAGAGTACGCGCCTGATCGTCGAGATGCTCGAACGGCGCGATCTGTTGACTGTGCCAGGCATCGTGGCGTCCGGGGTGCTGCCCCTCGACGGCACCAGCACAACATCCGGCGCTCCGATTATTCAAGTTCAGTTCACGGAAACGATGACGTCGTCGGTCCTGAACCCGGGCAACTATGTATTGCTGGGCTCGACCGGCAATAGCGTGCCGATCGACTCGGTGTCGTTTTTCACTATCGGCGGCGCCCCGGTAAACTCTGCCGTGCAGCTTGCGTATAACGGCGGAAACCAACTCGTTGTCGATAACTACTCCCTCTTCGTTCGCGGCGACAAGATGATCGACGCCGACGAAGGACTGGCGATGTCCCAGCCGGGGCAGCTTATCGTCGCCAATACCGGCGCTAACAAGGTTGCCGTGCTCGCCATGCCGGGCGACGGAACACTTCAGGGACTTTCGAACTACAACTTCGCCCCCGTCGGCGCTCAGGCCGCGAATCCGCGCGTTCTGGAGCTGTCCGACATCGATTCTGACGGGATCAATGATCTCGTGGTGGTCAATGCCGGGACAAACCAAGTTGTCATCTACCAAGGGCGCTCACCTGCCGTTGGAGGCGGTTACAGCACGGCGCCCATTCTGACGATGAACTTAACCGCAGGCGCGGCGAACGCGGCCAAGGGGCTCGCGCTGAGCGACCTGAATAAAGACGGCAAGCCAGATATCGTTGTCGCCAACGCTAACGCGAACAACATCTCCGTCTTCCTCAACACATCCACGTCGGGAACGATTACGTTCAATGCAAGCACCAATTTCACGACGGATGCTAGTCCTGTCGGCGTCGTTACGGGCGACTTTAACCTCGACACCAACATCGACGTGGCGGTCATCGTCAGCGGGAATGCGACTGACCTCAACGGCGACGGCAACGCCGACTATCGGGTCAACATCTTCCCCGGTGACGGCGCCGGCGCCTTAGGGACCATGGTTCCCATCCGTGTCGGCGATTCGACCGGCGCGGGTGTCACGACGCCGAGCAGCATTGGCGTCGGCTTCTTCAATGGCGACAACAGGCCCGATCTCGCCATCGGCGGGGCCAACGGGCTGCTCGTTCTGACCAACAACACGAATGCCGGATCGATCGCGTTCAATCCGCCGGGGACCACGGTCAGCACTTCGAACATCGTATCGCTTGTCGTCGGAAGACTTGACAGCGACAAATCGGTCGACATTGCGGCAGCAACAACCGTCAATACCATTGAGATCTTTCGCAACACCGATAGCGGCGGGCCGGTTACCTTCCTGCCGACGACGAGCATTCCCGTTGCAGCTGGAACTCTTGGCAGGCTTGCGATCAGGGACCTCAACAACGACAGTCTGGACGATCTTGTCGTTACGAATGGCGCCGCGGCGGGCAAAGTCAGCGTGCTGAAGAACGCGACCGTCGGCGGCTCCATTAGTGCCGCGACGAATGCTACGCCGATCGTCGTCACCAGCGTCAAGCACGGCCTCAGGGCCGGCCAGAACGTGACGATTGCCGGCGCCACGGGCAACACGGCGGCTAACGGAACCTTCCCCATCACCCTCGTCAGCAAGGCGATCACCAATGCCTCGACCGGCGGCGGCGTGGTACAAATCACCAGCAGCAACCATGGCCTGGCCGCCGGCGAAAGCGTTACGATCACAGGCAACAGCCTGGCCGCCGCCAACGGCACGTTTACCGTTACGGTCGTGAATAACAACAACTTCACGCTCAACGGCACTTCTGCCACCGGCAGCGGCACGGGGGGAACCTGGGTCAGCAACGACCGCTACTCGCTGAACGGGTCCAATGGAAACGGCGCCTACACCGGTGGCGCGACATGGGCCCTCTCCGGCAACATCACCAGCAATATCGCCGACGCGTCCAACACCGGTCCGATTGTTATTACCAGCCAGAATCACGGCTTGTTCACCGGTGCGAGTGTCACCATCGCAGGCGTGGGCGGCAATACGGCCGCCAACGGAACCTTTGTCGTCAACGTCACGGACGCCAGCCACTTCTCGCTGGTTGGCTCAACGGGCAACGGCGCCTACACCGGCGGCGGCACGTGGACCCTCGCCGGCAATATCACCGGCGCCACCAACGCCAGTCCCATCGTCATCGCCAGTCAAGGACATGGACTCGCGACGGGCCAACGCGTCGTGATTTCGGGCGTCAACGGCAACACAGCCGCCAACAACACCTTTGTCATCACGGTTGTCGATCCTGATCGGTTTTCACTGAATACGTCGACCGGCAACGGCGCTTATACGAACGGCGGCCTTTGGGCGCTGACAGGGAACATCTCAAACACCACCGGCGCGGGCACCAATCCGATCGTCGTCACGAGCAACAACCACGCACTGATCTCCGGGGAAATCGTCACGATTGCCGGCGCTTCGGACCCGAACGCCAACGGGACTTTTACCATCACCGTCCTGACCGCCAATACCTTCTCACTCAACGGCACCACGGGCGCGGATCCCGCAGGCGCGGGCGGCACCTGGACCGTCAACTACACGCCCACCAGCGTCAGCAATACTACGCCGATTGTCGTTACCAGTACGAGTCACGGCCTGCAGACGGGCCAGGCAGTCACCATCACGGGCGTCACCGGCAACACCGCGGCCAATGGCACCTTCGTTGTTACCGCACTCGACGGCGATCACTTCGCGCTGAACAACACGACCGGCAACGGCAATTACACGGGAGGCGGCTCGTGGACGACGGCGGCAGGATTCACGCAACCGCTCGGCAACATGACCGCACTCGGCGCTGGGGCCGGTCTGCCTATCGCGATTACTACCACGATCCCGCATGGCCTTACCACAGGAAACACCGTCACCTTCGGCAGCGTCAGCGGAAGCCTGGCCTCGGTCCTCAATGGCAACACCTTCACGATCACCGTGGTCGACGGCAACCACTTCACCCTGAACGGTGCGACCACGGCAGGCACGGCGAATGGCGGCTATTACATCACCAGCGGCGGCAGTCTCGGACCGGTGGGCAGCCCCTACAACGTCGACGCGACTCCGATCGGCGTTGCGATCGGCGATACCAATCAAGACGGTTTTGCCGACGTCGTAACGGCCAACAATACGGGCAATGACGCTTCGTTGCTCTTGGGGACCTCGGGAGGCGCGCTTGCCCTTCACGCGAATCTCAACCTCACGCCGACGTTTGTCACCGGCGCCGTCGTCGGCGATCTGAATCGCGATGGCTTCTCGGATATGGCCGTTGTCAACAACACTACGTCAACGCAAGCCAGCATTTCGGTGATGCTCGGACAGGTGGGGGGCACCTACTCCAGTCCCGTCGATTACAAATTTCCCAACATCGGCGGATCGTCCATCAACGGCGTTTCGTCCATCACGCTGGGCGACGTGAATGGGGACGGCCGGCTCGATATCATCGTTGCCGACAATCCGCATGACCAGGTCGGCATCATGCTGAACAATATCGCCGTGGCCGGCAGTCCTCTGACGGCCGGCTCGTTCGCAGCGATCGCCAACGCCGGCACCGGCGACCGCCCGACGCAAGTCGTAACCGCCGACTTCAACAACGACGGCAAACTCGATATCGCCGTGGCACACAATCGAAGCGGTGGCTTTCCCTTCGGCAATCGTCGCGGCGTTACCATTCGGCTGGGCAACGGCGATGGCACTTTCCAGAGCGGCTTCGAATTGGCCAGCGGCGTCGGCATGTCGGGCGTTGCCGTCGGCGATTTCAACAAAGACGGCAACATGGATGTGATCGGCCTGGAAGACAATGCTCCAGGCACCATTCGCCTGGGCCTGGGCGATGGGAAGGGCGGTTTCGCGAACAACGGGACGTTCGGCACCAGCGTCCCCAACCCGGGCGCCATCGCCGTCGCTGACTTCAACGGCGACGGATTCCTGGACGTTGTCGTCTCCAGCAAGTCGACAAACGCGACGAACGCGGGCGTGGCTGTTCTGCTCAATCAGCTCGGCACCGGCTTTGGCGCCGCGCTGCAAACCGACGTGATCCCGCAAACGGGCTTGCAGTCGGTCTTGGTCAATGATGTCAATCAGGACGGTTTCGCCGACGTTATCGTCGGCACCCGGCTCGTTAATGTTTCCACGAATATCACGAGCTTGCGGAGCACCTCGCCATTCCAGGTTCGCGTCAGCAACCCCAACGGATTCAGCGTCGGCAACGTGGTCCAGATTACCGGCATGAACGCGGCCGGTATGACGGGCGCCGATGGAGTCTGGACCATTAGCGCCAAGAGTGGCAGCGGGGGTGGCCGAGATATCACCCTCACGGGAAACCCGGCCCCATCGGGAACGTACGCCGGGTCCGGCGCCACCATGACGCTTGTCGACACCACGGTAACAACGACCGACAATGTCTACGTGCTCGTCGGCCAGGGCAACGGAACCTTCCAGACGCCTGTGCCGTATCTCGCCGGCAATCCAGGAGCCCCGTTCTTGGCGCCGAGTCACCTGGCCGCCACGCCAAGCCCCCTGGTTCGCGTCACGACGTTTGCCAGCGGCGGCACAGTCGTCAACGCAAACCTCATCAAGAACGGCGATTTCGAAGCCCGCGACCTCAACGGCGAGCAAGGCAATCTTCTGGGCTGGCAGACGTTCGACCTCAACACCAGCCCCGGCGGCAGCCACGGCGCATGGGGACCACAGACGGGATCGACTAGCCCGTTAAGCAGCACCAGCGTCGCGTCGCCGAACGGCAAGTATCGCGCAATGCTCGATCAGTCGCATCAGCAGCCTTTTGGCGGAAACAGCAATCCGAACAATGCGCCCACCTATGCCGGTTCCCACGCGATTTATCAGGATGTGACGATTCCCGTCAACACCATCAAAGCGAAACTGACGCTCAACCTGTACCTTGACAACAACAACGCCGGCGCCTGGACCGACACCTCCGTGCAGCCGTCGCTCGACTACCGCACCAGCAACCCCGCCGCCAACCAACAGGTGCGCGTCGACATCATGCGCACGACCGCGGGTATGCTCAGCGTCAGCACCACGCCACAGTCATCGGGGAACATCACGTCCGCGGCGGGGACCGGCGGAAGCAATCCGATTACGATCACGACCCCTGCGGCGCACGGATTGACTAGCGGCAAACTTGTCACCGTCAGCGGAGTATCGGGATTCCCAGCCGCTAACGGGACCTTTACGGTTACCGTCGTTGACTCGACTCATTTTTCGCTCAATGGAACCAATGCGACCGGCAGCGGCTCGGGCGGAACTTGGGCCGTCCCTGGCGACGTGCTGCGCAATGAATTTGTAACGTCCCCGACGACTGGCCTCACGACCACCCAATCGATCCTCGACGCGGACCTGACCGCGTTTGCCGGACAGACCGTTCGGCTGCGAATTGCCGCGGCGAACAATCAGGGGTTGCTCCTCGTCGGCGTCGATAACGTGCGGCTCGAAGCTCAATTTGCCGACGACATATTGCCTACCATCACGGGATTGAATGTCAGCAACCCCTCCTATGTCAGCGGGGGAATTCCTCACACCAATGACCCGACAATCGTAGGCAGGATCAGCGACAACAGTGGGCTGTCGAGCATCGCCTACGTCGCCTTTTCTCCGAAGAACGATGCGTTCGGCGCGATCGCCAGCGTTTCGGGCGCCGGCGGCAGCAGCCCGATTGTCGTAACCACGGTTGCCGCCAATGCCCTGACCACGGGGAGCATCGTTACCATCAACGGCGTCAGCGGTTTCTCGGGCGCCAATGGCACGTTTACCGTCACGGTCCTCGACTCGACGCATTTCTCGCTCAACGGAACCAGCGGCGTCGGCAGCGGCACGGGCGGAAACTGGTCTGTCGCCAATGGAAACGTCTTCAAGATCACGAGCTGGGATTTTGCCGGCAACTTCCGATTCTCCTTGCCGGCTCCGCCGGCCGGGCAGAACACCATCGGCGTTCAAGTAGTTGACAAGGCCGGCAACGCCAGCATGTACACCTTGACCTTCTTCATGCAGTCCGCCAGCGTTACCGAATGGGAAGCGGTCGGACCGCAAGGCATTGACACCACCGATCCGAACCTCAATGTCGATTTCACCTCCGTCTCCGGCCGCATCACCGTCACGCTCCCGGACTTCGCCGACAAGCTCGGCAACACCTATTTCCTCGGCAGCGCCAACGGCGGTATCTGGAAAACCACCGACGGAGGCAGTCACTGGGTCGCCTTGACGAGTTCCGTTACCGACTCGGCCGGCAACCCGTTGCCCACGCCGATCGGCGGGCTGGGGCAATCGATCTCTAATCCGAATATCTTGTATGCCTCTACTGGAGTGGGCGATAGGGAAATCGATTCGCGACCGGGCGTCGGAATCCTGAAATCGACAGACGGCGGCAAGACGTGGACCCTTATTGGCAACAGCGGCGCCGTGTTAGCCGGCGCTCGCACGACCAAAGTCGTCGTCGACCCCGTCGACCCCAACATCGCCTATGTCGCGGTCGCCTCGGGCGGCACCGGAGGCGTCGATGAAAACGGTGTCACCGGCCCCGCCGGCCCCGGAGTCTATAAGACCACCAACGGTGGCCTCCACTGGCGCAACGTACTCAATCCGCAGTTCATGAGCTACCTCACGACGCCGGGAAATCCTTCCACCTTGACTACGCTCGGCGCAGGCGCCGCCCTCGACTCCGTCACCGATCTCATCATCGACCCGGCCGACCGCACGCGTCTCCTGATTGGCCTCGGGAACATCGGGCTTGTCCCCTCCGCGGGAACCACGGGCGTTTGGTACAGTCCGCAAAGCTCCGGCGCCGGCTGGAGGCTCGTCCAAGGTGGCGATAGCGCCGCCATTCCCAATAACGGCCTGCCGGAAGAGGTCGTGGGCGGCACACGACTCGGTCGCGTCATCGTCGGCATCGGCAACAACCGCACGGGCAACGAAGGCTTCGTCTATGCCCTTATGACGGCTCCCCCAGGAAACAACACCCCGCCCAGTGTCGATTGGGGATCGTACGTTGGACTCTATAAAACCAAGGACAATATGCTCAACTTCACCAAGGTGATGTTGAAGCAAGACGTTCATCAAGGACCGTACGCCACCGGAGCGAAGAATCACGATTTCGTTGACATCAACCTCTTCGGCCGCGACGCCGCCAACGCCGGCGCCCTCGTGGTCGACCCCAACAATCCCAACGTTGTTTATGTCGGCGGCTCGAACCGCTGGCGGCGCCCGGGCGATGCACCCAGCCATTCGCTGTTGCGCATCGACACCGGCAACATGCTCGACACGACAGCGACCGACGCCGGCGGCACTATTCGAAACAACGGAGATGATATCGACAAGTACAACAAGGGCGCCATTGTAAACGGCGGCCAGTACGATCCGGCCAACGGCGGCGATGCCTATGGCGGCGAAGGCGTCTATTGGTACGATCTCGCCACGGGCGACAGCGGCGAATCCGGCAACTTCAACTACCTGCCCCCCGCCATCACTTCTCTTACTTTCGACGCGCAAGGCCGGCTGCTGATCGGCACTATGGGGGGAATCTGGCGCGGCATCGGCTACGGCTTCTCCTATGACTTTGAATCCGGTGGTAGCGGTATTCTTCGCCAAGGCGGCGGTGGCGGTGGTGGAGGCGGTGGCGGCGGTGGCGGCGGTGGATTCAGCGTCCCCGCCATGACGTTCACGTCCATCAACGCCAACCTGCAAATCGCCGACATGACCAGTGTTGCCGTCGATCCATTCAATCGTGGCGTGCTCTATACCACGCAGAACGGCACGGGCGTCGCCGGCTCGACCGCCCCGCTCGTTTGGGTCTCGCAAGGTCTTACCGGTCCAACTGTCAATGGCATCAACCTCGGCATCCCGAACGCCGGCAGCGTGCTCACCTCCAACCCTCCTCCAGGCTCCCCGGCCGGCACGCCTGTCTCGCTTTTCCGTGTTTGGCAATATGCAAACGCGCTTGCGCTGCAGCCCGAGACCTCCAGCGACAACGGCGCCACCTGGACCGGCATCCAGAGCACCGGCATCAGCTCCAACACGCCGGCGGGCATGTTCCCTGCTTTTGCCGTCAATCCGAATCCGATACAGACCGTCGATCAAAACGGCAACACGATCTATCAGACCGTGCTCGCCTTCGGCGCCAACGTCGTCTACGCGACGAATACCAGCGCCACGGTTTGGGACCAGATTTCCGGCGTGCTGTCGGCGGGAAACAACATTTCGGCCATCGCGTTCGCTCCTTCCGTCCCCAACGCTCAGACGCTCTACGCTGCAACAACGGACGGCAAACTTTTCTACACGAAGAACAAAGGCGCCGATCTTTGGCCCGGACGCTTTACGGGCCTGCCGACCGGTGTTGTCGGCTCGTACATCCGCGGCATCGCGGTCGATCCCAACAATGCTAATCAAGTCTTTGTCATGTACGGCGGCAGCTCCGGCACCGCCAATCATGTCTGGCGCTCACTTGACGCCGGCGTTACCTGGACGAACATCTCCACGGCGGCAAGCGGTCTGCCGGCCGTGCCTGCCTACGCCATGGTCATCGATCGGAACGCTGCCCTCGGTTCATCGGGCGGCAAACTCTACTTGGCCACGGAGGTCGGCGTTTTCTTCTCGCTAAACGACGGCAACACCTGGTCCCGGCTCGGCCAGGGCCTGCCGAACGTTCCCGTCGTCGATCTCAAGTTCGATGCCGGCCTGAATGTCCTTGCTGCGGCCAGCTTGGGCCGCGGTGTTTACACCATCAATACTTCCGCGTTCTCCTTCATTGCCGATCAGATCGTCGACGAGAATACGCCGTCCAACGTGATTCCCATGACGGTCAATAACCCCAATGGAACACCCTACACCCTGACCGCCACCTCCGACAATCAGTTCCTGGTGCGCAATTCCGACATCGTCCTGGGTGGCGTGTCGCCGTCCACCAATCGCTCCATCCAGTTTACACCGGTGCTTAACGCCTACTCCGCAAAAGACGGCACGGCCAACATTACCATCAGGATTACCGCCGGCACATTCACTTACACGCAATCGTTCAAAGTCACGGTGAACTTCGTCAATCAGACGCCGACGATCTCCGTGATCAACACGCAGAACACGACCATCAACCAACCGGTCGGCCCGATCAACTTCATCATCCGTGATGTCGAGACGCCGGCAGGCGCTTTGATCGTTGACGCAACATCGAACAATCCGACTTTGGTTCCCAACCCGGTCAACATCACCACCGCGACTGCAGTCGGCACGACAGCTACCATCACCACCGCGTCACCTCACGGATTTGTTGCCGGACAGCAAGTCACCATCTCCGGCGTTTCGGTCGGCGGTTACAATGGCACGTTCAATGTGACGCCGGCAACGGCAACGACGTTCACATTCACGACTGGTAGCGGATTGGCGAACGGCAACGGCGGCGCCGCAGCCGGATTCCTCTTGTTGGGAGGCAGCGGACCGAATCGCACCCTCATAGTCCGGCCCGCCGCCAATCAGGTCGGCAGCGCCACTATCACCATCTCCGTCACTGACGCTAACTTCGGCATTGGCACGCGTAGCTTCAGTCTGCTCGTCACTAGCCCGGTTATGCTTCCGTTCGGCGACGACTTCAATCGTGCCGACAGCACCATTTTCCTCGGCCCGGGATGGGTCGTGAACAATGGATCCATCACGCTCAAGAATTCCGCGGCCAGCATTGGGCCCGGCCTGGCCATCGCCAGCATGAACCAGCTTACGCCCCTCACCGCCGACATCGCACTGGAAGCCGACGTGACGGTAGGCGCCAATCAAACGCTCGGGCTGATCGCGCGCTACAACGGTGGGACCAAGAACTTCTACCGGGGCGCCATCCTCCACAAAAACGGCATTTATAGCGCTGTCATTATCAAGAACGTCAACGGCATCGAAACGACCTTGGCCTCGACCCCGGTTAACTTCGGCACAGGCCGACTCCGCTTCGAAATCGCATCTGATTCGCTCAAGCTCTTCTACGGTGCTAATGCCGGGTCCATGAGCTTGATCAACTTCGCCAATGACACGACGATTACGGCGCCGGGGACCGCCGGCTTCTACGCCAATAACTTGACGGGAATCGTCACGCTGGACAATTTCAACGCCTTTGCCAACAATCTGGGCAATCCCGGCGCGCCCTACGCCGATTCGTTCACGCAAGCCGACGGGCAACTTTCCAACAACTGGGTCAACCGCCAGGGCAACTTCGCCGTCGCCGGCAATGTCGCCGTCGCCACCAACAAGGTCCCCTCGAGTGTCGCCACCGTCGCCAATTTGAATCAAACGAATGGGTTCGCGCAAGCCAATGTCAATGTCGTCGGCAGCAACACCGAATCGGGCGTGGTCGTCCGCTTTTCGTCCACCGGACCGACGCCGGGCTATTATTATGGCCGAATCGTCAACACAGGATCGGGCTTCACGGCTGCCATCCAAAAGTACATCAAGAGCACCAACACGTTCACGACGGTCGTGGGACCCGTCAGCGTCTCGGGCATCGGAGGCAACGGCACCGTTCGCCTCGAGGTCGTCGGCACGGCGCTCAAGCTCTTCTACGGGACGAACCCGGGCAGCCTTTCGCTGATCGCTTACGGCTATGATTCGACGCTCGCTAGCGGCGCCCCTGGCATTCGCGCTAGCGCCGGCATGACCATCGACGACTTCAGTACCGACAACATTACCCTCAAGACGCCTGTCGGCGCCTTCACCGACGATTTCAGCACCCCGGTCAACGGCAATCAGTTGTACGGCAACGCCAGCCAGCTCAGCGGGAACGAACGCAACTGGCAGGATCGCGCCGGCAATCTCATCGTCACGGGCGGAATCATCACGGGCTCAAACGCCTCCGCTTCCAAGAACATGGCGACTATCGCCGGAACGATGGGCGACTCCCTGGCGCAAGCCGACGTCGTCGTCGATCCGGCGGTCGGGCAGGACGCCGGCGTCATCGCGCGCTACTCAACGGCGGGATACTACTACGCTCAGATTCGCCGAGAGAATCCGGGAACCGGCCCGCGTTACGTCGCCGCCATCATGAAGGCCACCGGCAGCGCCGCCCCGATTCAAGTGGGAACTGCGGTTGTCGTGGGCAGCGGCACGGGCACGATTCGGCTCGAAGCGGCCGGGTCTTCGCTCAAGCTGTTTTACGGTCCCAACGCAGGCAGCCTGGCGCTTGTCACGTACGCTTTCGATTCGACATTTACCACGGGCGCGGTCGGTGTCCGTGCGACTAAGGGCGCCACCACGGCGATCGACAATTTCAACTCCGACGCGATCACCTTGACATCGCCCGCCACGCCTCCGCCTGCGTTCGTCGATCCCTTCGACGCGCCGGTCAACGGCAATCAGTTGTCGCGCAACTGGACCGAGCGCCAAGGGAACTACAGCATCAATGGCTCGCAGCAACTGGTCGGCAACAACGCGGTCATGAACCTGGCCACGCTCAATGGCGTGTCGATCGCCGACTCCGCCGTTCAGGTCGCCATTGCCGCTGGCGCTGCGAACGAGAGCGTCGGCCTCCTGGCTCGCTATCAAAGAAAC
>VGZI01000008.1 GCA_016872605.1 Planctomycetota bacterium | reverse complement strand
CGCGGCGACGCCAGAAGCCGATCGACGAGATCGCTCCACACCTGTTCCCGTTTCGCGCCCGCCGCATCCCACGCCCTCGTAAAATCTTCCACTTCTGTCAGCGTCGGCGGCAATCCCGTCAGATCCAAGGTCGCCCGCCGGATCAGTGTGCGTGCGTCCGCTTCCGGCGACGGCTTGATGCCTTCCTTCTCAAGTCGAGCCAGGATGAAATTATCGATCGCGTTGTGGCCCCAGACATTCGTCTTGACGACGGGCACTGGGGGCCGTGTCGGCGCGATGAACGCCCAGTGTTCTTGCCACGGGGCACCCTGTTCGATCCAGCGCCGAATCAGGTCGATCTGCTTGTCGGTCAGTTTCTTGCCGGTCTTGAACGGCGGCATGCGTTCGTGCACATCGACCGACGTGATGCGCTGGTAGAGCAAGCTATCCTTCGGCTTGCCGGGAACAACGACGGTCATGGCGCCGTCCTTGGTATCGACGCGCAGATCCGCCTTGCGGGTCGATTTCGCCGGCCCGTGGCAGTTGTAGCAGTTGTCCGACAGGATCGGCCGAACATCGCGGTTAAACTCGATCGTCTTCGGCGTTTGCGCGACGGAGATCGTCGGGATCATCAAGGACGCCACGAACGCAAGAAAAATGGATCGCATCATGATGAGAGTTTCACGTGGCGAGCCGAGCCCCGTACGGGGCCGGTTGATGGTTGGCGGCAACAGCGATATCTAGTTTACCCGCTCTGCCCGTCGGTTGCAACTTGCCTCTGCTGCCTCGGCGCAAAGTTCTCTTGCTCCAATGCCGCCGCCACGATACAACTTCGCGCCCGATCGTACGGGACAAGCTGCCAGCTTGTCCCGAAGCGCCAAGAAATTCTGATACCTTCTGGCTCAAGCTGGCAGCTTGTCCCTACGAAATGACGATTGATGCCGCGACGCTTCCTAATCATGGTCCTCTTGGTGGCGTGCGGGCCAGGCTGCGCGCGCTATCTCGTCGAGACGCCGAACGTGCTGCGCGATCAGAACCCTCATTACGTCTTTGCCGATTGCCCGGCGGATTGCCAATCCGCCGACGCTCCGGTCCTTTACGCCACCGACCGTGGCGATGCCAATCCCGCGGGCGATCAACCGAACTACAGCTTCGAACGCTCGAACCGCATCGCCTTCGGCATCGCCAACGTCCGCCTGCATCCACACGCAACGTGGCCCGAGGTTCTTCGCGACAGCACGCAGGCTCGGCGCGGGCGCGAGTACGAATGGAAACTCGCGGGCATTCAAGAAGTTGGCCAAGTCGGCACGGTGATGCCGCGTGCGACGTTCGGCGTGTCACAGGCTCAGGCCGTTGAGCAACCTCATTTGCATCAACTGCTGCGAAATCGATTGGCGGCAACGACCCAGAAGGATGTCTACATCTTCGTGCACGGGTTTAACACGACGTTCGACAGGGCCGCCTTCCGCACGGCCGAGGTTTGGCACTTTATGGGCCGAACCGGTGTGCCGCTCGCCTACACCTGGCCGGCGGGACGCGGCGGCATCCGCGGCTATGCCTATGATCGCGAATCGGGCGAGTTTACGGTCGGCCATCTGCGCAGCGTCATCAAGACCGTGGCGGAATGCCCCGGCGTCGACCGCGTCCATCTGGTGGCGCATAGCCGGGGTTGCGACATAACCATCTCCGCCTTGCGCGAGCTTCACTTGGCGTATTCGGCCCAAAACAAAACGACCGGGCGCGAACTGAAGCTTGAGAATCTCGTGCTCGCCGCGGCCGATGTCGATGAGGATGTCTTCGTGCAGCGCTTCGTCGGCGAGGGACTGTTGCAAGTCGCCAACCGTACGACCATCTATGCCTCGGAACATGATCGAGCCATCGAGCTAAGCGACATCGTGTTCGCAAGTCGGCGTCGGCTTGGCATGCTCGGGGCCCGCGATTTTTCGCCGCGCATGAAACGCGCCCTGGCGAAACTGCCCAACGTGCAGTTCATCGAGTGCAAGCTGTCCGGCCTATGGATCGGCCACAGCTACGTCTTCACGCACCCGGCCGCATTGTCGGATCTGATTCTCGTGTTGCGTGATCGCCGACCGCCCGGCGCCGAAAACGGCCGACCGTTGCGTCAGCCGGCGGAGGCAGTCTGGGAATTGACGGATAGCTACTTGAGATGACGAAGCTCCGGGGTGTGAGGTAATCCGAACGCCCGGGGTTCGGATTACCTCACCCGGAGGCTTCCTTTTGCTCCTCTTCATCGGCCGCTGCTGCTTTCCGCCGCTTGGCGACGGCTTCTTTGAGGATGTACTCGATCTGCCCGTTGAGGCTGCGCAGCTCCTGCTGGGCCCAGGCATTGAGCGCCTCGTAGAGGGCCGGGTCAAACCGCAGCAGGAATGATTTGCGTTCTTTCATAGCACCACACCGTCAGAACCTGAAGCGTTTGCGAAGTGAGTTCTTCTTCGCTTACGCTTCAGGCTCTGAAGAACTCGCTGAAGCAACACTCCCCCAACGTCGGGCTTTCATGTATACAGTGTCCCGGTATTGACCACCGGATGCACTTCCGATTCGCCGCACAGGACGACGAGCAGGTTGCTGACCATGGCAGCCTTGCGCTCGTCGTCGAGGTGGACGACGTTGCGGTCGGCCAGATCTTGCAGGGCCATCTGCACCATGGTGACCGCGCCATGGACGATCTTGGTCCGAGCCGCGATCACGGCCTCGGCTTGTTGACGCCGCAGCATGGCCTGGGCGATCTCCGGGGCATAGGCGAGATGCGTCAGTCGTGCTTCTTCAACGATGACGCCGGCCTTACCGAGGCGGTCCTGCAGTTCTTTCAAAAGGTTGGCCGACACCTCATCGACGCCGCTGCGCAACGTGATCTCATTATCCTCGCCATGATCGTAGGCGTAGGAGTTGGCGAGGTGTCTGACCGCCGTCTCGCTCTGGATGCGGACATACGACTCGAAATCCTGCACATCGAACATGGCCTGAGCCGTGTCGTCCACGCGCCAGACAACGACCGCAGCGATTTCGATCGGGTTGCCTTGCTTGTCGTTGACCTTGAGCTTGGCGCCTTCAAGGTTGCGCGATCGAAGCGAGACCTTCAACTTGCTCATAAACGGGTTGGCCCACCAGAACCCGCTCTCCTTGATCGTGCCGACGTACGATCCGAAGAGGGTCACCACACCGGCTTCATTCGGCGTGAGGATCATAAACCCGTTGCACGTGATCATGGTGGCAATGAAGAGCAGGACGGCCAAAGCCATCCCCGACCCGCCAATCCATGGCTCACGGCGCTCCAGCATGACGATGGCGCCGATGAAAACGCCGATGGTCACAAGGAACGAGAGAATGACGCACGTTAGCATCGCGTAGCCGTCGGACAGTTGCAGTGTTTTGTCTTTGGTCATGGCCTGCTCCTTTTTGGAGTGAAATCTCTGTGATATTTATATGATATCATTCAAATATCAAATCGTCAAGTGCCAAGACCTCAGAGATTTGGAATTATCGTCGTAACATACCTGTTGTGAAGTAGTTGCGACCGTTGGTTTTTTGAGCGGGGTATGATCGATCTGCCCAGAATCTGGCCCTTTATCGGACGGGCTCATCGCCAAACAAGAGTTGCGGCGTCTCATCCGGACGTCGAAAGGATGCCATCGATAGCGGCGGGCGGCCCGGAAAGCCCAGCCGCTTTTTCGTAACGTCGAAGACCTGCTTCACGGTGTCGGCGAAAACCCCTTCGCCGCGCATGCGGTGCTTGAAACGCGGATCATTCAGTTCGCCGCCACGCATCGCCTCGATGCGGCCCAGGATTTTTTCCTTCTTCTCGGGAAAGTGCTGGTCAAGCCAATGCGTGAATAGGTCCGGCAGTCCGTGCGGCAACCGCAGCATCGTGTAGGCGGCGCTGACTGCCCCGGCTTCGCGCGCCGCGGCGAGAATGGACGGCATCTCGTGATCGGTCAGCCCGGGGATCGTCGGAGCTACAAGAACGCCCGTCGGGATCCCGGCGTCGGTCAAGGCTCGGATTGTTTCCAGTCGTCCGGCCGGCGTCGTCGCGCGCGGCTCCATCACGCGCGCCAGGTCTGCGTCCAAGGTCGTCACCGCGATCACCACGCAGACGGCATCGTGCTCGGCAAGCCTTTGCAAGATGTCGATATCGCGAGTCACGAGTCGGTTCTTCGTGACGATCCACACGGGGTTGCGAAAATCGGCGAGCACCTCCAGGCAACGCCGCGTGATCTGCAGATGCCGTTCGATCGGCTGAAATGCATCGGTGACGCCGCTGATGCCAAGCGCTTGCGGTTGCCACCTGGGCGAGTTGAGTTCCTTGTGCAGGAGCTTGGGCGCATCTTCTTTGACGAGAATTTTCGTTTCGAAGTCGAGGCCGATCGAGAAGCCGAGATACTCGTGATACGGGCGAGCGTAGCAGTAGATGCAGCCGTGCTCGCAGCCGCGATAGGGATTGATGGAAGCGCTGAAGGGAACATCTGGGCTGTCGTTGGTGGCGATGATCGACTGGGTGTTGTCGCGGAAGAGCTGCGTTGCGGGAGCGTGTTGCACGTCGGGCTCGCCGTCGTCGCTCGGTTCGTAATGAATGCGCTCAAAGCGATTGGGCGGATTGTCGGCGGCGCCGCGGCCACGGATGGGTAGCGATTGCATTGGGTTATTATGAACATTTGTTCATATTCTTTCAAGTGCGTTCTCGTTGCAAAAGGCGCAACTTCACGGTTCGAAAGAGCGTCATGCTGGTTTCTCACTTCATGCGGATGTGAAACGGGATATAATCAATCCACCTACTGATCCGTGACGTCTCAAGGAGTTCTCCATGCCCCTCTCGCCTGGAACAATGCTCGGCCCTTACGAGATCGTTTCGACCCTCGGCGCCGGCGGCATGGGCGAGGTCTACCGCGCTCGCGACAGCCGGCTCGAACGCGATGTCGCCGTCAAGGTTCTGCTCGAGGCAACGGCCAAGGATCCACAGGCGCTTGCGCGCTTTCAGCGCGAGGTCCGCGCCGTGGCCATGTTGTCTCATCCCAATCTCGTCACGATATTCGATTTCGGCACCTATCAGGATTCCATGTACGCCGTCATGGAACTGCTGGAAGGCCAATCGCTGCGCAGCCGCATGAAGCAATCGGTGCTCGATTTGTCCGAAGTGTTGTCGATTGCGTCGGCGATCGCCGAAGGACTTAGCGCCGCGCACGCCAAGGGGCTGGTCCACCGCGACATCAAGCCGGACAACATTTTTCTTACCAACAACGGCATCGTCAAGATCCTCGATTTTGGTTTGGTACGAATTCAGACGAAGGAGCTGGCGGCGAGCGCGGCAACGATTGAGCCAGGGCTGTCAACCGAACCGGGCGTACTGATGGGAACCGTGCCGTACATGTCGCCCGAGCAAGTGCGCGGGCAGTCGGCGGACCAGCGCACGGATGTGTTTTCATTTGGCTGCGTGGTGTTCGAGATGCTCACGGGGCGTCGTCCGTTCGAGCGCCCGACCAGTGCCGATACGATGGCCGCCATACTTACCGAACCCCCGCCGACGTTGTCGGCCTCGGGGCGCAACCGCCCGGTCGAACTCGACTACCTCGTGCTGCGCTGTCTGGAGAAGGACCCGGCGAATCGCTTTCCCTCCGCGCGCGAACTTGCTTCGGCGCTCAAGCCGCTTGTGCAACAGTCGGGCGCCTCCACGCTTTTGGAAACGCGCGGCGAGCCGACGTCGTACGACGCCGGGATGCGCACGACAACGACGCGGAACATGCCGTCGGTTGCCGTTCTTCCGTTTACCAACATGAGTTCCGATCCGGAGAACGAGTTCTTCAGCGACGGCCTGGCCGAGGAATTGATCACCAGCCTATCGAAGGTCGAAGGGCTACACGTCGCCAGCCGAACCTCGTCGTTCGCGTTCAAAGGTAAGAACGAGAACATCCGCAAGATCGGCGACGAACTCAAGGTACGCACGGTCTTGCAGGGCAGCGTCCGCAAATCGGGCACACGCCTTCGCATCAGCGCCCAGCTTACAAACGTCGCCGATGGCTTCCAACTTTGGGCCGAGACATACGATCGCCAGCTCGAGGACGTGTTTGCAATTCAGGACGAGATCGCCCAGAACATCGCGCAGGCACTGAAGGGGATTCTCACGGAGAAAGAGAAACAGGTCGTGTGCAAGACCGCCGCCGGCGATGTGCGCGCCTACGAGTTTTACTTGCGCGGTCGGCAATTCTGCCACCAGTTCAAGCGCAAGTCGCTCGATGTGGCGAGGCAGATGTTCGCCAGCGCCATCGAAATCGACCCGAGTTACGCACGCGCGCACGCCGGTTTGGCCGATGTGCTGGGCTTGCTGTACTTGAACTGGGAGCCCAAGCCCGAACTTCTCGTGCAAGCGGACACCGCCAGCCGCAAAGCACTCGACCTCGATCCGAACTCTGCGGAAGCCCACGTCGCTCGCGGCTTCGTTCTGTCCACACAAAAGCAGTTCGCCGAGGCACGCAAAGAATTCGATACCGCCATTCAGATCGACTCGAACCTGTTCGAAGCGTACTTTCTTTATGGCCGAATGTGCATGTCGGAGGGGACGCGCGAGCAAGCGGCGGCGATGTTCGAGAAGGCATGCAAGGTCCAACCCGATGCCTATCAAGCCTATTGTCTGCGCTCGTCCATCTATGAGGGATTGCGCCGCCAGGGAGAATCGCTGGCGGTGAGTCGGCAGGGACTTCAGGTCATTCAGAAGCATCTGAACCTTCACCCCGACGACGCCCGGGCCTTGTATTTGGGCGCCATCCTTTGGTGTCGTGTGGGCGATTCGGCCAAGGCGCTCGAATGGGCCGACAAGGCAATCGTTATCGACCCCGAAGAAACGATGACGCTCTACAACGTGGCCTGCCTTTACGCACTCCTGGGAGAATCGGAAAAATCGCTCGATTGCCTGGAGAGTTCCGTGAAGCATGGCTCGACGAACTGGCGCTGGATGGAGAATGACGCCGACTTCGACGCCATCCGCGCGCAGCCGCGCTTCGTGGCACTGATGAGGGATTTGAAGGAAAAGTACCCGTGAGGTCAGAAGTCAGGGGTCAGAAGTCAGCGTTGGGGTATCACCTCATGAATATTCGATCGGCGAAAGATCTAGACGTTTACAAGAAGGCCTACGACCTGGCGATGATGATCTTTCGAATCAGTCAGCGGTTTCCAGCAGAGGAACGTTTTGCGTTAACCGGATAAATTCGGCGTCCCTCGCGCTCAATCTGCATGAACTTGCGCGAGGCATGGGCGAAGCGTCGCTACGAAGCACATTTTTTGTCCATGCTCTCAGATTGTGACGGCGAAAACTCCGAAACAGATACGTCCCTCGACTTCGCAAAGGACTGTGGATATGTCACGACCGAAGCCCCCGCCGACTTGACGGCAAAAGGCGCTGAGATTGGCAAAATGCTGGGCTCCACGCTCAAAGACCCATCCGGGTTCCTAATAACCGGCTGACTCCAGACTTTCTGACTTCTGACCTCTGGCCCCATGTCCGACTTCAACGACGAACTGGAACCTGAAGAAAACGAAGCGTCCGAGGTCATGCCCATTCCCGGCATCGGGCGTGCCGTCGAACTCACCGTCCAGATCAAGACAGCGGGCATGCGGCTCGATCAATATCTCGTCCTGCAGTTTCCGGATTTCAGCCGATCGATCATTCAGAAGGCGATTGAGGCCGACAGCGTCACGATTAACGACCTGCCGATCAAGCGCAGCACGCGCGTGAAGCAGGGCGACCGCGTGCGCATCTGGCTGCCCGAGCCGAACCGTCCCGAGCCGACGCCGGAGAACATTCCGCTCGATATTCTGTACGAAGACGAGTTTCTCGCCGTTGTGAATAAGCCGTACGATATGGTCGTGCACCCCGCCCGCGGCAACTGGACCGGCACGCTTGTCAACGCTCTCGCCTTTCACTTCAAGGACCACCTGAGCAAGATCAATGGCGACTACCGCCCCGGCATTGTCCACCGTCTCGACCGCGACACGTCCGGGGTCATCCTCGTCGCCAAGGAAGAACAAACCCACCGCGACCTCGGCATGCAATTCGAGACGCGAAAGATCTTCAAGGAGTACGTCGCCATCGCCTCGGGCGTCCTCGATCGCGACAGCGACTATATCGAACGCCGCATCGGCCATCATCCGCACGATCGCATCAAGATGATCGTCACCGACGACGAGGAGAAGGGCAAAGAAGCCTGTACCTATTACGAAGTAAAGGAACGATTCCGCGGCTACACGTTCGTGCGCATGCAGCCGCGCACCGGCCGAACCCATCAACTGCGCGTGCACTTGGCTAGCATCGGCCACGCGATCTTGGCGGACAAGGTCTACAGTGGCAGAGATGAGTTCCGCATGTCGGATTTGACCCCCGCGTTAGCCGGGACCCAAAACGACGAAATACTGTTGCCGCGCCAGGCTCTGCACGCACAGCGTTTGCGGTTCGTGCATCCGCGGACGAAGGAGGTCGTCGCCGTGGAAGCGCCGTTGCCGCCGGAGTTTGTGCGAACGCTGGAGGTGTTGCGGCGTCATCGGAGCGAGCGGTGACATCGGACAAACCTGGGCACTTCTCGCCGATCCCTTCTAAGAGTTGAATCACGGATAGCCTAGCGCGGCGGAGGCGCAACGACCAAGAACCAGCCACGGATTACACTGGTCGCACGGATAGGTGATACGGGAACGGCCGTGACCAAGCGGGAACGTGGAGATACCGAACAGCCCAACTCTCTTGTGCTTTCCGCACTTCCTTACTTGGACAGCGCCACTTTTTCAACTTGGTCAACACCCTGCAACGCATTTTTTGTACGTAACTCCTTTAGAAAACAGCACGTGCGCGCATTCGTTGCACGCACACACTCACACCCCCCCCTCACGAAATGCAACGAAAGCGGGAACCAGTGTGAGCAACGCTCGTTCGCCGCAAGCAGGGCTTCAAAGGTGGCGCTGTCCAATTGATCTCTTTTCTCTTTATCCGTGCCATCAGTATGATCCGCGGTCTCAGATAGTCATGTTGTCACACGAAGAAAATGATTGATAGTATCACGGGGACACGGGGAGATACAGATTTGGAGACCGACGAATTCTGCCGTTTTCCGCCAATCACCATGGTTGACGATGGCTTGATTCCACTCTTGATCTTTCCCCGTGCGCCCTGTGCTCCCAGTCGTTGGTTGTCGGTGGCGATTGGCGAGTACTGTCGAAAATTGCATGGCTTTCCTTTTGACAACGACTGCCGACGTGGTATCATGTCACCTTCCACATCATGAGTGTTTCACAGGTCTCGACGGCGATGGCGACTACGAGCATTGCGAATCCGGTGGCGTATTACAAGCGTTACCGCATGGAGATGGACCTGACGGGCCCGCTGCCTCCGGTGCCGGCGCTGCCCGACGGCTTCAGCTGGGTGGCGTGGGAAGATCGGCTTTTGGAAACGCACGCCGACGTTCAGGCTCAATGCTTCCGCGACGACCTCGACGGCATCGTGTTTCCCAACCTCGCTAATAGGATCGGCTGTGAACGGCTGATGCGCGACATCGTCGGCCGATCCGGCTTTCGGCCTCAGGCAACTTGGCTGATCGCGCACGGCAGCACCTACGTCGCCATGGTGCAGGGCGTGGCCGATCGCGTCGGCACGGGGGGCATTCAGAACCTCGGCGTCATCCCGGCGTATCGCGGCCAGCGTCTCGGCTGGGCCATCCTGCTCAAAGCGTTGCACGGTTTTCGCCAATCCGGACTCGCCAAGGCCGGGCTCGAAGTGACGGCCGAGAACGAACCGGCCGTGCGCATGTACCGCCAGGCCGGTTTTCGCTTCCGCAAAACGATATACAAGGCGGTCGAGCCGGCGACATATCAACTCGTCGAGCCGGACTGGATGCTGTGATCGATCCGGTGCGTACAATAGTTTGACCACCCGATTTTTCGTTCAGCGCTCACTGAGTGCCGCGCGTGCGCTAAACGTAAACAGGCAAAAACGACGGAACCTCATCGTGCCCCAACTGGTTTTTCAACATACGTTCGCCAATGGTCTGACGCTGCTTCTGGAACGCATGGATCACGTGCGCTCGGCGGCAGTGAATTTTCTCGTGCCGGCCGGCTGCGTGTACGATCCGCCGGAGCAACTCGGCCTGGTGTCGATCCTGTCCGACATGATCACGCGCGGCGCCGGCGATCGCGATAGCCGGGCGCTGTCGCTGGCGATGGACAGCTTGGGGCTGGATCATTCCGAGAGCGTGGGGCAGCTGCATCTGCGTTTCTGGGGCTCGACGCTGGCCCGCAATATCCCGCCGGCGCTGGAGTTGTTCGCCGATGTGCTGCGCCGGCCGCACCTGCCGCCGGAAGAACTCGACTCGGTGAAGGCCCTCGCGCTTCAGGAGTTGCAGTCGCTCGAAGATGAACCGCGGGCCAAGGTCATGGTCGAGATGCGGCGACGTTTCTGGCCGGCGCCGCTCGGACAGGATCGTCGTGGCAGCATCGAGTCGATCGCCCGCATAACGCCTCAGAGCTTGCGCGATTATCATGACCGCCAGTTCGCACCCAAGGGTGTGATCGTGTCGGTCGCCGGCAACGTCGAATGGGCGCCGCTACGCGACCAGGTCGAGAAACTCTTCGGCGATTGGATCGGCGCCGGCGCAGCGCCTCCCGAACTTGTGCCAGCAATTCGAGGCAGCGATCATCTCTCCAAGGACACGACGCAAACACAGATCATCATCGGCTATCCGAGTGTTCCGTTCGGCGATCCGGAGTACTATGCCGCCTTGGGTGCGGTGCAGGTGTTGTCGGGCGGCATGGGGGCGAGACTCTTCACCGAAGTGCGCGAGAAGCGCGGCCTGTGCTATGCCGTCAGCGCAAATTATCAGACCTTCAAGCAAGTCGCCGGCATCCTTTGCTATGCCGGAACGACGACCGAACGGGCTCAGGAGACCCTCGATGTCACGATCGGCGAATTGAAACGACTCGTCGAGGGGGTCGAAGAAGAAGAAGTGCAGCGCGTGCGGGCTGGGCTGAAATCGTCGGTCATCATGCAGGAGGAATCGACGTCGTCGCGGGCCGGGGCGCTGGCGTCGGACTGGTACTATCTGGGCCGCGTGCGTTCGACGGAGGAGATTCAGCAAGCGATCGACGCGTTGACGCCGGCGAGCATCCTCGAACATGTGAAGAAAAATCCGCCGCGAGATTTTACGATCGTCACGCTCGGCAAGAGCCCGCTGCGGTTGCCGGGAGCGGCGCCGGTTCGCAAAGCGGCGCCGAAGGCGAAGCGATCGACGAAAACAACAGCGAAGAAAAAGGCAGCGCCCGTGAAGAAGCCCAAACCTAAAACCAAGGCCAAGCCGAAGGCTGTTCCCGTTCGCGCGGCGAAGGCCATTAAGGCAAAGCCGAAACTGAAAAAGAAGGTTAAGCCCAGGCCCGCGAAGGGCAAGCGCAAAAAGAAGTAATCCACGAAGCCCAGGGTTGAGCGCAGTGAGACCCTGGACTTTGGGGCGTCTTTATCCCAGGGTTTCGCTGCGCTCAACCCTGGGCTTCACACGGATTCCACACGCATGTCGTTTCACAAGCACGTGCTTTCCAATGGCCTGACCATCATCGGCGAGATTAGCCCGTCGGCGCGCTCCGTCGCGGTAGGTTTCTTCGTCAAGACCGGTTCGCGCGACGAGACTTCCGAAGTCTCCGGCGTGTCGCATTTCCTGGAGCACATGGTCTTCAAGGGAACGCCGAGGCGCACGGCTCTGGAAGTCAACTTCGACTTCGATCGCATCGGCGCCAGTTACAACGCCTACACCAGCGAAGAGAACACGGTTTTCTACGCCGCCATTCTGCCGGAGTATCTGCCCGATGCCGTCGACATTCTCGCCGACATCCTGCGGCCCAGTCTGCGCGGCGACGATTTCGACATGGAGAAGAAGGTCATCATCGAAGAGATCGGCATGTACGACGATCAGCCGATGTGGTGCGCCTACGAC
Organism: Planctomycetota bacterium; assembly: GCA_016872605.1. Lineage (GTDB taxonomy): Bacteria > Planctomycetota > Planctomycetia > Gemmatales > Gemmataceae > SIAQ01. The sequence continues at coordinate 60,515 of VGZI01000008.1, read as the reverse complement.
AACGCCAAGAAGGCGTTCTTCGCCGAACACCCCCTGGGCAACAGCATCCTCGGTACGCCGGCAAGCATCACGGCCCTGTCTCGCGATCAGATGCAGGTGTATTACGATCGCCGATATGTGGCGCCGAACATCACTGTTGCGGTGGCCGGCAACTTCGCTTGGGACGCCGCCGTGCGGCTGATTGAGAAGCACTGCGCCGCGTGGCCGAATGGATCGGCGCCGCGTGGCGACGTTCGGCCAGCGCCTCCTCGCTCCCATCGACAAGTCATCACCAAGGATAAGCTGAAGCAGGAGCAGGTGTTCATTCTGGCCCCGGGGCCGGCCGCGGACAGCCCGATGCGTTACGCCGCTGACACGCTGGCCATGATCATCGGCGACGACACCGGCAGCCGATTCTACTGGGGCCTGGTCGATCCGGGCCTGGCCGAGTCCGCCGACATGGGGTTTCACGATTACGAAGGGACCGGCGGTTATTTCATCTCGTTCGGCTGCGACCCCGAGAGAACCGACGACAATCTCGCGCTCATCCAGGAAATCCTGCGCGAAGCGCAGCGCGAGGGGGTCAGCGATCAGGAACTCGCCGTCGCCAAGAGCAAAATCCTGTCACGCGTCGTCCGCGGCAGCGAACGGCCGATGGGGCGCATGCAGGCGCTCGGCATGGGCTGGACCTACCTCAAGACGTATCGCAGCGTCGACGAAGAACTGGCCAACTTCGACGCCGTCAGCCAATCGGACATCCGCGGCGTGCTCGATCGATTCCCGTTCGACGAGTTGACCGTGCTCGCGCTGGGCCCGTTGGCGAAGCTGAACGGCGTTTAGCCGCTCGCCTCTGGCGAGCGCGGACTCGCTCGCCAGAGGCGAACGGCTAAACACGCATCACTTCGCCTTCACCGCGGGTCTGCCCAGCATCTTCTCGTCCATGAAATCGATAACCGATTCGCACACCTTCTTGCGGTCCAGGCCGTTGAAATAATGATCGGTCTCGAGCCAAACAATCTTCGCGCCGGGTCCGGCGGCTTTGTGCAGCGACTCGGCCCATGGCTTCATGATGAGTTGATCTTTGGTGACGTTGATGAACATCAGCGGCCGCGGGGCGATGCGGGCGACATGGCAAACTGGGTCGCCGGAGCTGGAGCCTTCCTTGGCAATTTTCTCAGCGATCTTGGCGTTGTAGAGGCCGAGGAAATTGCCTCCGCCGACCATCGAGCCGACGGCCTTGATGCGTTCGTCATAGGCGCAGAAGGTGATGCCGGTGATGGCGCCCCAGCTAATGCCGACGTAGCCGATCTGATTCTTGTCGACCTCGGACCGCGAATAGAGAAAATCGATGGCCCGGCCATAGTCGCCGCAATAGTGCATGATCTGATCGTTGCCGATCAATCCGAACGCGCCGGCGGCCTTATTGTCCTTGCTTCGGCGTTCGCCTTGATTGGGCGAATCGATGGTAATCACGACGTAGCCCCGAGCGACGAACTGCTTGCCGATCTCTACGATGTAATTCGTTTTCTTGTTCCCGCCGGTGCCGTACTGAAGCAGAATCGCGGGGAACGGCTTCTTATCGGCGGCCGCTTTTCGCTTGGGCACGTAGAGGTAGGCCGGTACGCGATCGTCCTTGATGCCGGTGAATTCGACGCGATACTGCGTGTGATCGTCGGCGTTGGCGACAACTTCTTCCTTGGCGTCGAGCGGCTTGGCGCGAGCGATCGCATAGGGGACCGGAACTTTGGCCGCGGCTTGTTTCGGTTTTTCCTGTGCGACTGCGCCATGCGGATCGGCGCCAAGGATTGCGAAAACGAAAAGTGGGGCTATGTACCGAGAAAGCATCGGGATGCTCCTGCAACGGTGGACGTGGTTCGACGGGGTGAAGATACCAAGTTTCGGCAAGCGCGTCACGAGAAATCTTCGGAACTCTGCAACCGGTGTTTTTCTGCGCGTTCTGTTAACGTGCATTCTCGGAGACATGAAGGAAGGAAGCATAGCCATATGGCACGATGGGCGAGCGACGTAAGAATTGAGCGAACTCTCGATTCTGTTCGGCTATCCTTGTCATGATCGCATCCTACTCGACGGTTGCATCCTGCCTTTTGGCTATTCTGCGCGGGGCGGCGCCATTCGCTGGTTCTTGCGGACACATCGCCAGATCGAGGCGTCTTGATGTGGTTTCGGCTAGACTCCGCGCGACTACCGTGATTGGGCTCAACAGCAGGCGATGCAAACCGGTGTGCCGATCGTGGAGCCGGAAAAAGACGTTCTCCGTCATGATCTGGTCGAGCCCTATTTCAACGATTGGGCAACCGAACCGGTCTGGCCGTCATCTTGAGAGCGTGCGAACCGGAACGTATCGCGTGGTACAACGCGAAGGAAGGAAGGCAACCATGAATCGCTGGGCATCACACGTGAAGCCGGAACAAACCCAATGGCTGATCCCCCGCATCTTACCGTAAGGTTCCTCATAGTCGTTCTCATTCGGAGCACCCTGAACCGCGAAACGGCCGCGCTGCATATCAAGCTCGATGAGCTCATCCAGGGCGTCCAGGGGGCTCACAGGGCGTTGCTCGATCTCGAGGAGCGGAGCGAAGACGATCTGGCGGGCATTCGCGCCAACAACGAGAAGCTCGCCCAGATTGCTCGCGAGTAACTCAGCCGCGGCGGCGTTGATATCGGCACGCCAGACATCGATTGCAATGTCGGCGACAAGAAGAGCACAACCGGTCCTCCAAAGTAACGAATCATGGCAATGCCCAAAAAGTACGGACCCGTGTCGATGCCGACCAATTCATGCTCAAGAACCCGCCAGGAAATCCATAGAATTGACGCATTGAGCAGGCCGAATGGGAACGCTGCATATCGTTGGAAACGTCGATCAATCGTTGGCTGGCGCGCTTCAAGGCGGGGGACGAGGCGGCTGCCCAGCAATTGTGGGAACGCTACTTTCGGCGTCTGGTGGGCCTGGCCCGCAAGAAGCTGCAAGGGGTTGTCCGCCGGGAAGCCGACGAGGAGGATGTCGCTCTCAGCGCTTTTGCCAGCTTCTGCCGCGGCGTTGAGCACGGTCGGTTTCCACGGCTTGACGATGAGGACGATTTGTGGCGGCTTCTCGTCACCATCACCGTGCGCAAGGCATATCAGATGCGGTTGAAGCAGGGCCGACTCAAGCGTTCGGCCCGCCGTACCGTCGACGAAGCGGCCCTCGGCGGCGACGACGGCCCCGGCATCGAGCGACTTATTGACGCCGGTGCCGACGCCGCAGATGGCGGCCCTGATTGCCGAAGAGATGCAGCAGCTCATTGACAGCCTGGACGATCCTGAGCTCAAGGCGATCGCGCAGTGGAAGCTGGAAGGCTACACGAACGAGGAGATTGCCGCCAAGCTCAAGTGCGTGCCACGCACGGTCGAACGGCGCATGCAAGATATTCGGAAGCGGCTCGATGAAATCCGCATGCGCTGGCTGGAATGGTCGGCGGCGGCGGAGGCGCCCGACTCCGCAAGAAATGCCGAACAAGCTGGCGGTGCGATGCAAGTCGTTCTGCGCGTGACGGCAGGACCCAGCAAGGGGCGTTCGTTCACGTTTTTTGGCCATGACATGTTCATTGTCGGCCGGTCCAAGGACGCTCATTTTCGGCTTCCCCCCACCGACCGCTATGTGTCGCGGGTGCATTTTCTGGTCGAGATCAATCCGCCGCATTGCCGGCTCGTTGACATGAAGAGCCGGCATGGCACGCGCGTCAATGGCCAGAAAGTGCAGCACGTAGATCTGAAAGACGGCGACAAGATACAGGCCGGCAAGACGCTGTTTCGCGTCGAGATTCGCGTGGCGACGGGGGACCCTGAGCAAACGAAGCCGTACCCTCCGCCCAAGCCATCGACGGCGCAAAAGCCAGCCGACGTGCCGATCGCCAAACCGGCGCGACTCTCCGGCCCCTCACCCGTCACCCCTCTCCCCCAGGGAGAGGGGAAAGGGGTGAAGGTCTGTCCGGCGTGCAGCAAGAAGCCGGTGGACCACGGTGTCTGTCCGGCGTGCGCCGACCTTGGCAACGATCTCGCACAGCCCTTCGCGGACTATCGCATCCTTCGGGAATTGGGCCGCGGCGGCATGGGGATCGTTTATCTTGCGCTTCGAAAAGCCGACGGCGTTGCCGTCGCGCTCAAGCAAATACGCCCTGCCGTCGCCGGCACGCGCGGACAGCTCGAGCGTTTCCTCCGAGAGGCCGCCATTCTGAAAACGCTGCATCATCCCAACATTGTCGCATTTACCGACATGGGCCGCGGCGGCGATGCGGGTGAGCTTATTTTCTTCGCGATGGAATACGTGACAGGCGTTAACGGCGATCAGCTTCTGCGGCAGGAGAAGGTCCTGAAGATCCCGTGCGAGGTTGGCATCGTGTGCCTGCTGTTGACAGCGCTCGATTATGCCCACGCCAAGGGATTTGTCCATCGCGACATCAAGCCGGGAAACATCTTGATCCAGCAGGGCAACCGCGTGAAGCTCGCCGACTTCGGGCTGGCCCGCGTCTATCAGGAATCCGCCTTGAGCGGCCTGACTCTCGTCGGCGAGGTTGGCGGCACCATGGCATACATGGCGCCCGAACAGATCATCAACTATCGCCAGGCCAAGCCGGCCGTCGATCAATATTCCTCCGCCGCGACGCTCTATCGCCTATTGACGGGGGCATGGATTTTCGATCTGCCCAAGCGAATCGAGGACCAGCTACCGATCGTGCTGGAAGAAATACCGAGGCCGATCCAACAGCGGCGCCCCGACGTTCCAGATGACCTGGCGGCGATCATCCTCAAGGCTCTGGCAAAGAACCCCAGTGCGCGGTTTGCCGACGTCAGCGCCTTGCGCGAAGCACTGGCGCCGTTCGCTGAGTCCTGAGAGGATACAGCACGAACGGACTGAGCTTTCAGGAATCATCCGTCCAACGTCGCCAGTTGCTTTCCCAGTCGTCCCGCAGAGTGGCGGTCTTGCGCAATTCGCTCCAAGCCGGGCCGGGCAAGACTTTGACGGTATTCTGATCGTCCAGATGGATGTTCGACATCAGTTCCGCTCTGGTCGCAAGAGCACGCGCGTCTTCTGAAGCCTCGGAGGTCAACGGCCTGTATTGAACGGTGACGGCCGGGGGAAAGGTGACGGTCACCAACTGATTCAAGTGTTTGTCATTGGCGGTCAGCCCGACGGCGTAAACCGGGCCGGAGTGCGGAACAGGCGGGCCAATCCCCTTGAGCGTCCTGCTGTCCCAGAGCCGAGCCTGCGTATCCTGGCCGGCGGTAACGAGCGTTTCTCCGTCCCTGCTGAACCCCACGGCAAATACGCCGGTCAAGTGTTGCAACGGTTTTCGCTTGTCGAGATTAGCCAGATCCCACAGCAGGGCCCCGCCGACAAATCCGGTTAACAGCATCTTTGAATTCGTCGGATGGAATGCCGCGGAGACCACTGCGTCGGGATGGTCGAGCGAAATCGGCGGTTTCGTGGGCGCGTTCAAGTCGTAGATGCACGCCTGGGTCTTGTTGCCCATGACCAGCCGTTTGCTGTCGAGGCTGATGGCAAGGGCATACACGGGGTCAACGAGCTTGCGGTGGATGATCGGCTTGTTGTTGCTCGTCGACCAGAGGAGGAAATTCTTGTCCATGCCGGCGGCAGCGGCGAACTTGCCGTCCTTGCTGAGAGCGAAACGCCAAATCGGCGCGGCGCGTGCCCGATCAAGATAGGTCCACTCCAGCTTTTGGCTGGCGAGGTTCCACATCTGCACGACATACAGTTTGTGCGCCGATCCCGGTTCGTTGCTCTCCAGCAGTGTATCGGTGATCAGGCGATTGTTGTCCTCATCGATGGCGAATGCCGTTACGTGTTTGAAGGCGTTCTTGTCTCCATCCCACAATCCGTCACGCGGATTGACGGGCGCGCCGACGCTGCGGCCGTGCGCTGTCCGAACCTGCACTTTGTCTCCAGCTAGGATCAAGTACGCCTCCCCATTGCTGGCAATATGTGCGGCAGTGACGGGCCAGGGCGTTGCGAATGAGTTCGACGTCTTGCGGGCGAAGCTCGGCGGCTTCTGGTCCGGTTTGAACGGGAACGTCGACTCGAACGTCGGCTGCACGCGTTCCGGCTTCAGCTCCCACAGGCGAACGGTTTGGTCCGGATCGATGGTGGTCAAACCCTGCCGAGTTGGGTGAAAGGCGACATGCGTGACCTCGCCTGGATGCCAGAGCGTGCGCCCCAGCGAGCGGTGCGAGTCTGAATGCCAGAGTCTCGCCGAGCGATCCCGTCCGCCGGTAACCAAAACGCGGCCACACGGGCTGAAAGCGACGGCGTAAATTTCCGCCTAGTGGGCGAATGTCGCCAGCGGTTGCTTCTGCTCCTGGATCGACCAGAGTTCGGCGACACCCGACAGGGGCGTGGAACGAGCGATCAAGAAACGACGGCCGTCTGGGTGGAAAGCGGCGGCCTTGATTTCCTCGCTCGGCAGCCACGGAAAGGCGCGCGGGATAACCCGGTCTGGTGTCCACTCCTGCGGATTCGTCGCGTCGAGGCGGAACAAACGCGTGAGCCGTCGGCGCCGCCGAGGAGCAGCGATTGGCCATCTGGGCTGAATGTTAGACACAGGACGCGAGGCTTGCGGTCCAGGAGAACCGGCCTGGCGTTGGCCGCGGAGATTTGCCATGTCCAGGCTTGCCCTTGATGGTCGATGAAGGCGCCCCATGTTGGCTCTCCCGGCATTGGCGATCGCGGGGAGGCCGCCAGAGCGACAATGCTGCCCTTCGGCGTGTTCGCTTCATGGGAATAGATCCGCTGAATCATCGGCTTGCCTTCCAGGCTCGGCTGAAGCTGGTAGATCTCATTCCCGCGCGCGACGAGGACCTGCCCGGTCGGCATAGTCGCCAGCGCGTGCACCAGGGCATCCGATCCTCGGAAAATGACGAGCTGGTCGTGAAGATCACTGTCCTTTAGCGTCCCTTGCAAAACGTTTGGGCCGGCGCTCATGAAAAATCGTCGGCCATCCGGGTGCCAAACAAACGCGTCGATCTCCTGCGGATAGCGCTTGGCAACGCGCAGGACGTGCATTGACTCGCTCCATGCCGACACGTTCCGGCGGATCGCGCGTGCCAAGTGGGCGTCGCCGGCCTTCTCGGCGATGTCCAGGCTGCGCGCCAGCCACGGCATGCCGAGTCCGAGCTCCTTCTGCTCGCCGTACATCTGGGCGCGCTCGAGCGTTCGCTCGGCCAAGTTGATTCGGGCTTGCCGTTCGCTTGCTTTCGCTTCGTCGGCATTTTCCTTGGCCAGTTTGGCGGCATTCTCGGCCGCGGCTTGATTGGTTCTCGCTTCCTCCGCGCTCTTTTTTGCCAGGATATTCGCCTGGCGCAGATCGTAAGCCGACCGCGCCTCGACCGCGGCAAAGACGATCGACAGCCCGAGTACCGCAACCATGGAGACGAACGCCAGGCCAATGGCCCACGCGCGGATCGGTTCCTTTCGGCATCAGCGCAGCACACGCTCCCGCGTTGGTAAAGGATTGGCTTGCGTTTCGTCTCCCTCCAGCCAACGGCGCAGGTCATCGGCAAAATCCTGACAACTGGCATATCGCTCGTTGGGGTTTTTCGCCAACGCCTTCAGGCAGATTGCCTGCAAGTCCTCCGGTATCTCGGGCTTGATTGTCCTCGGCGGAGGCGGCGCCGTCTTCTGGGCGTGGGCTTGCTGAAGGGCCGGCGGACCGCTGAACGCGGTCTGGCCGCAAAGAATCTCGTAGAGCACCATGCCGAGGCTGTATTGGTCCGTCGGCGCCTTGACGTTCTCCAGGATGCCCGCAGCCTGTTCGGGAGACATGTAACTGGGCGTACCCATGCGCACGCGTTTGATCGTCATCTTGGGATCGGCGAGCTGCGTCTCCTTGGGATTGGCATCGTCCGAGGGATTCTCTGCGCCGTCGGGGGACGGAAAGGCGCCGTCGGTGGGATCGCCGAGGCGCATCGCGAGGCCGAAATCGACCAGGAACGGGGATCCTTTTGCGTCGAGCATGATGTTCGCCGGCTTCACATCGCGATGAACGATCCCTTGAGAATGCGCATACGCCAGGGCTTCTGCCAAGGCACGCACGATGACCGCCGTCTCCGTGAGCGAGAACGGTTTGTCCATCAAAGCATCACTCAGGCTGCGGCCCTCGATAAAGGCTGTTGCAATGTAATAGTGATCGCCGTCTTGGCCGGAGTCGAACACCGGAACGATATGAGGATGGCGCAAACTCGCCGCCGCCTTGGCCTCGCGCAAGAAGCGAGCGATTTTTTCCGGCGTGTCGAGCGTCTTCGTGCGTGGAACTTTGAGAGCGACCTGGCGTTCCAGAACCGGATCGTAAGCAAGGTACACATCGCCGAACCCGCCCCGCCCGAGCCATAATTTGATCTGAAAGCGGCCGATTTTTTCCGGCACTTCATGGCCGGCGGCCGGCGCGGCCAGGTCCCATTCAACCGCCTCCGTATCGTCCGCTCGGGCCTCAGCTTCCCCCTCCGGAGCGTGGTAGGGTTTTGCAACAGGGAAATCCCCTATCGTGGATGCCGACGCAATGAACCGAGTCCGGCAACGAGGACAACGGACCGCCAGCCCAACTTAACGGCTTGCCACTCGCCCAGTCTTGCCGCAGTTCGGGCATCGGTTGTGAATCGCCATCAAGCACCTCGGTAGCGTGGATCGGGTTCCTAAAATCATCGCGGACGGCTCGGAAGTGGGCAAGGAGAAAATGTGCATTCGCTCGAATTGCCCGACAAGCGGACCGACATCTTGCCGATCTGGCCTCGAAGCATGAGCCGATTGCTCGCACGTTCTCTCATGCCTTTCCAGTTTTCGCAGCGGTTGTCATCGGTGCCGAGGCGTGGCAATCTACTGTCTCTCTGTGAATCGACACAAAGGACCCATCATGGCCACGAAGAAGAAACCCACGCCGCGCAAAAACAACCCAGGCGCCGGAACCGAGGCGCAGGTTGCATTCTCCAACGGCGAGCGGACCTGGACCGAGAATGTTAACTTGGTGGATGGCGCTGCCGCCACGCTGCGCGAGCGCGGCTACACGGTGGAGGCGCTGGTTGTCAGTCGAGAACCCGCATCATGGCGGTCTTGATCACGTCGATGCGGTCGCTCATGTAGCTGCCGGCCTCGCAGGTCAAGGCGAGCGACACGTCGTTGCCTTTCGTGCAAACATCGAGCACCAAAGGCGCCATCGGAGCGCAAGGCGCGACGCGCCAGGAGCGGCCAAACCGCGGATCGAGCGACGCGCTGTTCCACTCGGAGCGGAATCGTGTGTTGGTGAGGCCGGCGGTGAACGGACACAAAAAGTACGGCAGCCCATGCAACTGGTTCGGCAGCCACTGCCAGGCGTGGCGAAATAAGGCGAAGCCGCCGAGGCTGGCGAAGAATAGTTCGCCCTCCTTGATCCGAACCGATTGCGCTTGCACATCGGCGATCAGTTCATCGAATCGTTTAGGCCTCGGGTCCGGCATGAAGAAACTGCAATAGCCCAGATACGAGCCCCAGGCACGTTGTAGCAGGTCGCCGCCAAAGGGGCGCAGGTCAACGAAGTTGATGAGGTTGATCCAACGCCGCCAGTCGTTCTGCTGGCGATCAGGCAGCGCTTCCGCGAGTGACCACATCAGAGCCGCTGCCAGGACGTCGTTCAGCGTTGCGCCGTGCGGTCGTGCGGGCTGCGGCACTTCAAGCAGATGCACCTCATTGGCGGTCCGTTTGGTCGCGGGGCGGGGCACGACAAAGATGCGCGAGTGGTAGTAAAACTCTCGAATCGAGATAAAGAAGTCGCGAACATTGCGCTGGAACGTGAAGAACGGAGCAAAGATCGACGCCCGATCCGGATGGAGCATCTCGACGGCCGGACTCGGATGGGGAACTGGCTTGCCGACGAAGCGTGCGAGGATGCGGCGAAACAACTCGGCCGCCGACACGCCGTCGATCGGCCAATGCTGCCAGGTCATGCCTATGTACGACGCCGGCTCACCCATCACGACCCAGAGGCGAATAAGCGCATCGCTGGCAGCGAATGGCTGATTCAACTCGGCCTCGCATTTCCGCGCCAGCAATGCGCTGGCGGCGCCCGAGGGCTCAGGACCAACAACGTCGATGGCGAGCGCGGGCGTGGTGGAAAGATATTGCACATGGCATTGATCGGCCGTCACCGCCGGATAGCCAATGCCCAGAAGCGAAAGCTCGGTCTCGGCGGCGCATCGCAGTAATTCGACATCCACATGTCCGGAATACTCGATGGCGTCAATGCCGGAGAAGGGATTGTCGGCCGACCACATGTGCATCAGCCGCTGGAAATCATCGAGCGGAAGCACGGGCCCATCGGTCAAGGCAGTGCCTCCGCTCATGGCGTGCGAGGCTCTTTACTGGCGTCGAAGAGGTCGATCAGATCTTGCACGGTGCGGCAGGCGGCTACGCGCGAAGCACTCGGTCGAATGCCAGTCGCGCGTTCAACCACAAGCACGTAGTTGACTTGGGTCAGTGAGTCCCATCCCGCGAGAGCGGCGAGTTCTTCGGGACCCGTGAGCGTGCCGGGCTGCGCCTCCACGAGCTTTTCAAGATGTTGCAGTAATTCGGCGCGGGTCATGCGGCCCTCGTACAAGATTCTCTATCCGTTGCAGACTGCGAAGCAGGGGAAGTCCACGGTGGCTCAACGACGTTGGTCTTCGGATCGTCGTTGACGGTTCATTGCGGACTACAGTCATGGCCCATCTACATACCAATCATCTCTCCGGAGCGGATAGCCGCTCGCGAACCCATCGGGCTTGACGTAGAGCGTCTGGTGCAGATTATACGCGTTGTTGTTGAACGCCCGGATCGACCCGGCGTAATGCAGGCGGAAGATGCGATAATTCGCCTCGTCGGTGATGCGCACCACGTCGTCGTGTCGAGTCTCCAGGTTGTGCAGCCAATGGCCAAGCGTGAGACAGTAGTGTTCGCGAATGCACTCCATGTCGCGCACCTCGAACCCGGCTTTCTCGGCCTCATTGTAGGTGTAGCCTATGGTCGTCAACTCGCCGTCGGGGAAGATGTAGTGTTGACTGAAATGGAGCGCGCCGCGGAAACCGCTTGGATCGGCCTGCGTGATCTGCTGGATCAGCAGGGACCCCTGAGGCCGCAACAATCGCCAGCATTTCCGGAAGAACTCGGGAAACTGGGCGGCGCCGAAATGTTCGATCACTTCGACGGTGACGATCTTGTCGAACGGTTCGCGTTCATCGACGTCGCGATAGTCCACGAGGTCGATCTGGCACCGGCTTTCCAGCCCCGCTTCTTTGATACGCGCTCGCGCCCACTCGGCCTGCTTCTTGCTGATCGTGACTCCTACCGCCTTGACGCCATAGTTCTTGGCGGCATGCATGACCAGTCCGCCCCAGCCGCAGCCGATGTCGAGGAATCGTTCACCGGGTCTGAGCCGCAACTTTTGGCAAAGCATGTCGAGTTTGCGCTCTTGAGCGACCTCGAGCGGTTCGCTTGGGTCGGCAAAAATGCCGCTGGTGTAGACCATCTTCGGCCCCAGCACCATTTCGAAGAACTCATTCGACACGTCGTAATGGTAGCTGATGGCCTGCTGATCGCGTTCGCGGGAATGAAGCTGGCCATCCAGTTCGACCATCTGCCGCCCGGTCCGCTCGCGCTCCACGCTGGGCAAGTTCCACAAGCGCCAGGCGAGCCAGAGCCGCTTCCAGATGGAGAATGTAGGCGTCGTTCGTTCGAGGTATCCGCAGAGATCGCAGAAGCCGATCGCGTCTCCTTCGATGTCGAAGTCATCATAAAGGTAGGCTTGCAGCGGAGAGAGGACTCGCGGCGGCCAGAACATCTTGCGCACCGACCCGGCATGGTTCAACACCAGCGTAAAGCGTGCGACTTGGTCCGACTCGGGCGCCCAAGTCGAGCCGTCCCAGAAACGCACAGCGAAATTGCGCGGCGCATAGCCGCCCATGATTTCCTCAAGAACAACCATGGAGGCTTGAACCTGCGGATCGGCGGAGACGGTCGCGATTGACATTGGCCATTTTCGCTCTAAAGGGAGGCTGGCGTGTTTGTTATGTTACGGAATCGGCAGCCCGATACAACGTGCCGGAGTCCTCTATAATACTCCCGCGCCACGGATCGGACGCTGACTTCTGGTTTCCAGCGAAACCGCGAGGGGTTTGTGCATGCCGCTTCGTCTTCTGATCATCGGCGCTCATCCAGATGATGCGGACTTTGCGGCCGGAGGGACGGCGGCGCTCTACGCGGCGGCGGGCCACACCGTGGGGATGGTCAGTTTGACCAATGGCGACGCGGGGCATCACGACATGCCCGGCCCCAAGCTGGCGGAGCGACGAAGGAAGGAGGCGGCGGCCGCCGGCGCCGTCATCGGCGCCCTTTACGAGACTTTCGACATTCACGACGGCGAATTGATGCCGACGCTCGAAAATCGCTGCAAAGTAATCGAACTCATTCGCGCCTTCAACCCGGACCTGCTCCTCACGCATCGGCCCAACGATTATCACCCGGATCATCGCTACACGAGTCAACTCGTGCAGGATGCGGCGTATATGATTACCGTGCCTGCGGTCGCGCCTGGGACGCCGCACCTGATGAAGAATCCAGTGATTGCGTATCTGCCGGATGAGTTCCGAAGGCCATACCCGTTTTCGCCCTCGGTCGCGGTTGATGTGGGGTCCGTCGTCGAAAAGATCGTGGCCATGTTGCATTGCCATCAATCGCAGTTCTACGAATGGCTGGCGTACAACACCGGCACGCTCGATCAGGTTCCGAGCCGCGATGACGAGCGTCGGGCATGGCTTGGAAGCCAGGTGGAGGAGCGGTTGCGGAATCAGGCCGATCGCTTTCGACCGCTTTTGGTCGAGCGCTATGGTGCGAATCGGGGCGGCGCCGTCAAGTTTGCCGAAGCGTTCGAGCCATGCGAGTACGGCGCTCCCCTCGATGCCGCCGCCATGACGCGCCTGTTTTCGTTCTGTTAGCCGGACGCGCTAGCGACGGATGGTCTTTTATCCCTGAGATGCCAATGTTTCGCCTGCCGCAACGGTTTCTAGTGCTTGCTGGCGTGCCGTTGACCCTCATCTTGATCGGCACCATCGGCTACCCGCTCGTCCAGAATGAGTATACGCTCTTCGACGGCCTCTACATGACGGTGATCACGCTGACGACGATTGGGTACCAAGAAGTCCATACACTTTCCACCGCGGGGCGCGTCTTCACAATCTTCCTGATCTTCCTCGGCGTCTTCGGTTTCGCATACTCCGGTTCGGAACTTATCCGGACGGTCATCAGCGGCGAACTCGCCGAATTTGTGGGAAAACAAAACATGGAACGAGCGCTCGCTAATGTCAGCGATCACATCATCGTCTGTGGCTTCGGCCGCATGGGACATCTCGTATGCAAAGAGTTTTCGCGGCTCGGCAAGACCTTCGTCGTCATCGACCGATCGGAGGAATCGCTCAAGGACTTTCAACTGCCCAACGGCATCCCGCTCGTGGGCGACGCGACGTCGGACGAGTTGTTGAAGAAAGCCGGCATCGATCGCGCCTATTGCCTGGTTACCGTCATGGCATCAGACGCGGACAATTTGTTCACGACGATGAGCGCCCGGCTCCTCAATCCCAAGATCATGATCGTTGCTCGCGTCGAGGAGATGCAGTCGGAGCAGAAACTGATTCGCGCCGGCGCGAACCGCGTTGTGTCCCCGTATCAGATCGGCGGCACGCGCGTCGCGCATGCGGTGCTTAAGCCGACGGTCGTCGATTTCATCGAATTGACGACCCGAACGGAGCATATCGACTTGGAAATGGAGGAATGCCGAATCGAGCCGAAGATCGCGCTGACCGGGATCAACTTGCGCGATGCGCGCTTGCGGACGGAGCATCAGGTGATCATCGTCGCCATCAAGAAGGCAAGCGGGCACATGCTCTTCAATCCGCCCTCGGAGACGATTCTCGAAGCGGGCGATACGCTCGTCGCCATGGGGAGCCTTGAGAACCTCGGAAAGCTCAGCCGCCTCGCAATATCGCAGGGTGCGTGATCGGTTCCTCGTTTAGCGCCCGCGTGGCGCCTTGCGAGCGCAGTAACCGATTTGTCATTCGGAGTGCACGCCGCGAGCGCAAGACGAAGACAGTCACTCCCGAAACATTGCCGCGGACCATGTGAATGTCACGTCGACTATCCGAGTCACCTCGACGCGGCGCGTTTGTTCCTTCGGCGCCGCCCATGCCCAGCGTGAGATGATCGCCGTCTCCGGATCGATTTCCTTTCTCACGACATGCCAATTCGGCAACCAGCACACAACCTCGTAATTTCCGGGCGGAACTTGATCGAAGGCGAACCCGCCGTCAGCATCGCTGCGTGTGAAGTAGGGATGCTCGGTGACAAAGAGATGCGCGTGCATCCAGTAGTAACCGGCGCCACAGTTGAGGTCGACGATGCCAGCTCTTGCCAGCGTGCGTTCATGTGTCCGCTCGGTTTCGATCAGCGGCATGGCGAAAAACGCGGCGCCGCGGCCATGCAGGTTGTGATACTCGACGTCGCGATTGACAATTTCGATCGACGTGGCACGGCGGACGAAGCCGACGCCAGAGCGATGATTGCCTTGTTCGATGACGATCTGTCGATCATGAAACTCGACGCGAACCTTGGGATGATCCCACGCCTTCGAATGGGCAGGATCAATGCCGCGCAAGAAGATGACCGCGTTCTGAACGCCGTAGTTCTTGTCATGGACCTGCGGGATGTGCGGCGTGCGAACGCGAATCGGGTCCTTGTGTACGTTCGGATTGAACGCTAGCGCTCGAATCAAGAATTCGTCGGATTTGGGGACGTCGCCTTCCCAGACGACGCGACCGCGAATTGAGCCACACTTAGACGAATCGAAGGCCTCGCCCAGAGCGATTGGTTCAGGGCTGACGGTAGAACGGGTATCTACCGTGTCGGTGCAGCCGGCCAGAGCCAAAAGAAACAGACCACAGAAACAAGCGCGTCCGTGCATGGTATCCCACTGTGGGGCACGTTTCCAACGTGCCTAGTAGAGTACGGGGCACGTTGGATACGTGCCCCACGGATTGTGCCGTCGAACTGGCGTTGCCGTCAATACCACTCGGGTGTCACGAGCCATTGCAGGACGCCCGTGCCTTTGATCGGTAGATCGCCGCACGTGATGAACGCGATGCCGGCCTTGGAGAAGTCAATCTGCGCTTTCTTCGCTCCGAGCAGCCAGCCCGCGAGCAGACCAAGATCGGGCATGTGGCCGACTAGCCCAATCTTCTCGGCCCCCGCCTTCATTAGTTGTTTGCTCAGCTTGCGAGGCTTGCCTCCGGGGGCAAGCGCGTCGCAGGATTCGAGGATCAGTTCTGGCTTCGACCAGACGCGAACCATGATCTCCGCCGTTTGCCGGGTGCGCAAGAGGGGGCTCGTGAACAACTTGTCAAGCACCACGCCGCGCTGCGTCAGGGCTTTCGCCGCGGCTTCCGCTTGCGCTTCCCCCTTCGTGCTCAAAGGCCGTTCCTCGTCGGTCGTGATCCCTTGCTCGCCGAGCGCAATCGCATGCGCATGACGAATGAGATAAAGTTCCACGGCATGATCTCCTGACTTAAGTGTTTTGGTTATAATAAAACACCTCTTGAATAGAACCACGGAGTATCGCGCCCTTCACGGAAAATTCACCAAAGGAAGCTCATGAAGCGGACGGATCTACGTAATGTTGCCATCATCGCCCACGTCGACCATGGCAAAACCACGCTGGTCGACCAGATGATGCGCCAATCGGGGCTTTTTCGCAGCGAGGAACTTGATCGCCTCGTCGGCGGCCAGCACGGCCTTATCCTCGATTCCAACGATCTCGAACGCGAACGCGGCATCACCATCCTGGCCAAGAATATCGCCCTGCGCGTCGCCGGAGTGAAAATCAACATCATCGACACGCCGGGCCACGCTGATTTTGGGGGCGAAGTCGAACGTGTGTTGAAGATGGCTGACGGCTGTCTGCTTCTCGTGGATGCTGCTGAAGGGCCATTGCCGCAGACGCGATTCGTCCTGCGCAAAGCTTTCGAATGCGGGTTGCGGCCGATTGTCGTCATCAACAAGATCGATCGCTCGGACGCTCGGCCGACGGACGTCTTGAATCAGGTGTTCGATCTCTTTGTCGAGCTCGATGCCGACGAGGCCACGCTCGACTTCCCGACGATCTACGCCGCCGGGCGCGAGGGTGTAGCGACAACGGACCTCGCTGTGCCTGCGGAGGACTTCAAGTCGCTTTTCGATGCGATTCTCAAGCACGTGCCAGCGCGAGACGTCGACCTCGACGCGCCCTTGCAAATGCTGGTGATTTCGCTCGATCACAGCGATTACGTCGGCCGCATCGCCATTGGGCGCGTCAACGCCGGCAAGATTCGCAAGAACCAGCGAGTGGCGGTGATGAAACACGACGGTACGCGAGTCGACAGCGTCGTCAAACAGCTTTACACGTTCGATCGCCTGGGTCGCATCGAGACCGACGAAGTGACTGGCGGCGATGTTTGCGCCGTCGTCGGTCTTGAGAATATCGACATCGGCGACACCATCGCGGACGTGGACAATCCCGTGGCGCTGCCACCGATCAAGGTCGACGAGCCGACGCTTGACATGTTGTTTCGCATCAACGATTCGCCGTTCGCGGGGCAAGAAGGGACGTACGTCACCAGCCGGCAGTTGCGCGATCGGCTCATGAAGGAACTGGAATCGAACGTCGCTCTGCGCGTGGTTCCCAGTGAAGGAAAGCGCGACGAGTTTTTTGTCTCTGGCCGCGGGTTGTTGCACCTGTCGATTCTGATCGAAAACATGCGCCGTGAGGGATTTGAGCTGTCTGTCGGCAAGCCGCGCGTGATTTATCGCGAGATGAACGGTACGAAGATGGAGCCGATCGAGTATCTCGTCGTTGATGTGCCCAGCGCCCATGTGGGGGCCGTGATGGAACTGGTCGGCAATCGCCGAGCGGAATGCCTGAAGCTCGATTCGCGCGGCGACTTCTCGCACATCGAATTCACGATTCCCGCGCGAGGCCTGATCGGCCTGCGCACCCGGCTGTTGAACTCGACGAGCGGCCAGGCGATCATGCATCATACGTTCTACGATTACCAGCCGTTTCGCGGATCCGTGCCGAGCCGAATCAACGGTGTCATGGTCTCGACGGAAACGGGCAAGACGACGCCATTCGCCCTCGATGGCCTTCAAGAGCGAGGCTCATTGTTTGTCGGCGCCCCGGTTCCGGTGTACGAAGGCCAAGTCGTCGGCGAGCATTGCCGCGACAACGACCTGCCGGTCAACGTGTGCAAGGAAAAGAAGCTGACGAACATGCGCGCATCGGGCTCGGACAAGAGCATCATCTTGAAACCACCGCGGCAGATGACGCTGGAGTTGGCGCTCGAGTACATCGAGGAGGATGAACTGGTCGAGGTTACCCCGACGGCGATTCGCTTGCGCAAGATTTTCCTGAAGGAGACCGATCGCCGCAAGCAAGCGCGTCAGGAAAAGAACTGATTTCGTTTGGTGCTCGCGTGTCGCCACGCGAGCGCAAAACGAAGAACCATTTTGTCCAATCTGCCCAGCCCATCGCGCCACACATTCGGCCGACGTGCAAACGAAAAAAATTTTTCGCTCTTGTTCGCGGACTCGAAACGACTTACGTGCAGAGCAAAAAATCTGCGTGCAAAAAGCATGAATCTTGGGTTGACATATTGAGCCAAGACGTTATCCTTCTTCCTTGTCATCCCACATACAGCTGCAAACGTGAGCCGATGTGGATGCCTATCGACACCAACGTGATCTAGGTAAAAGTTCGTGTAAGAAAAAAATGCGACGCTCAGCGTGCGCGCTGAGGTCGATGAAGCCACGGTGCGAGAGGCGGAATCTAGGTAAAAGTTCGTGTAAGAAAAAAATGCGACGCTCAGCGTGCGCGCTGAGGTCGATGAAGCCACGGTGCGAGAGGCGGATGCAACCGCGCCCGGGCCAAGGACGGCTCGAAAACCGGTCAAGACGACTGTGGGCGTCGGCTCCGCAAACCGCTTGTGGATGGCGATCAGGCAGCAGGGACGGTTCCCTGATCGCCGCCCTTGGCCTCACAGCCAGGGGTCCTGACCTGCCGCGAGGCAGGGTGGTCCGGCAAGGACGCTGACCATGCAAAGGCCGATCGAACGCCAGGGACGGCGCCGATCGGCCTTTTTTCATGCCCCGGAAGCCCGCAGGTGAGCGAAGCGAACCTGCGGGTTTGCGTTTCTGGATCAACACGGGCTCTGCAGCCCAATTCATTGTGCTCTGGTACGAATCTTCGCGACGCCCTATCCTGAATGGAAGTAACGTGATCTGGCGCCACCTAGACTGCGGCCATCTACGATGGCCGGCTAATCATTGAGACCACAACAAAGCGATGTCGAATCTGACACTAATGACGTCCACGGATGCTCTGCACACGCTCATGAGCGAGCGCATCTTGCTCCTCGACGGGTCGATGGGCGCACTTATCTACTCCAAAAAGCCGCAAGAAGCCGATTATCGCGGCGAACGCTTTCGCACGCATCCCGTCTCGCTCATGAACTGCACCGAGGCGCTCGTCCTGACGCAGCCAAGGTTGATCGAAGACATTCATCGCGCCTATCTCGAAGCGGGCGCCGACATCATTGAGACGTGCACCTTCAACGGCACTCGCTTGGCGCTCGAGGAATTCGCTCTCGGCGATTTCGTCATCGAAATCAACAAGACGGCGGCGGAATTGGCTCGTCACGCAGCCGACGAATGCACGCGGCGCAATCCGGATAAGCGGCGCTTCGTCTGCGGCAGCATCGGCCCGACGAACAAGGTCCTCTACATCGAGGCTGACCGCGTAGGGCAGGGGACGCGCTCGCGGAGTTTCGACGATTTTGTCGCTAGCTATTACGAACAAGTCGCCGCTCTCGTCGCCGGCGGCGTCGATCTGCTCGCCGTGGAGACGGGCAACGACATTCTCGTGCTGAAAACGGCCCTGTTCGCAATCGACAAGTACTGCGCCGAACATGGCGTGCGCATCCCGACCATTGTCTCAGGCACCATTTACCATCCTGGCGGCCGCACGCTCCTGTCGCAGACGCCGGAAGCGTTTTACGTTTCGGTGTCGCACTTCGATGCGCTGGCAGTTGGTTTCAACTGCGGCGTCGGTGTCGAGATGCTGCGTGGGCCAATCGAATCGCTGTCTGGGCTGTCTCGGTTGCCGATCTCCGTCTATCCCAACGCCGGGCTGCCCGACGGCATGGGCGGTTTTCGCGGCGTCGGCATGGAAGGCACGGCCAGGATGCTCGGCGAGTTCGCGCGGCAGGGCTGGGTGAACCTCGTCGGCGGCTGCTGCGGCACAACGCCGGAGTGGATCGCCGCGATTGGGATGGCGGTCGAGGGCGTGAAGCCTCGGCCATTCGCCGCTAGCGGCTTTGCGCCCGCGCGGCGCGACGTGAGCGCGAAGCCGCAAGCGGTGAATGGGTACTCCCGATTCAGTGGCACCGAAGTCCTCACCATTCGCCCCGAGACCAACTTCGTCATGATCGGCGAACGGTGCAACATCACCGGATCGGCCAAGTTCAAACGGTTGATCAAAGAGGGCAACTACGACGCCGCCATCAAGATCGCCCGCGAGCAAGTCGAAGGCGGCGCCAACATCCTCGACATCAACATGGACGCCGACCTCATCGACGGCAAGGAGGCGATGGTCAAGTTCCTCCATCTGCTCGCCGACGAACCTGTGCTGCAAGCCGTGCCGATTATGGTCGATAGCTCGAAGTGGGAGATCATCGAGGAAGGCTTGAAGTGTCTGCAAGGCAAGGGCATCGTCAACTCGATCAGCCTCAAGGAAGGCGTCGACAAGTTTCTCGAACAAGCCCGGCTCATCAAACGCTACGGCGCTGGCGTCGTCGTCATGGCGTTCACCGCAAAGGATTTGGTTCCGAAGAGTAGCCGTCTCGCTCCGCGAGACGAGAGCCATCCTCTCGCGGAGCGAGAGGGCTACATTGCCGAAGGCCAGGCCGTCACCGCGGAGGACAAGGTCGCTATTTCCGCCTTTGCGTACAAGCTGCTCACCGAGGAAGTCGGCTTCGATCCGGCGGACATCATCTTCGACACGAACATCCTCACCATCGGCACCGGCATGGAGGAGCACAACAACTATGCCGTCGAGTTCTTCAATGCCGTGCGCGAACTGAAACGCCGATTCCCGCTGGCGAAAACGTCGGGCGGCGTCAGCAACGTCAGCTTCAGCTTTCGCGGCAACGAGGTCGTGCGCGAGGCGATCAACGCGGTCTTCCTGTATCACGCGATCAAGGCCGGCCTCGACATGGGCATCGTCAATCCGAATCAACTTCAGGTTTACGAGGAGATTCCGAAGGATCTCCTGGAGCATGTCGAAGACGTCGTCCTCAACCGCCGGCCCGACGCGACTGATCGATTACTGAAATTTGCCGACACATTGAAGGCTGCCAAAAGCCCAGGGCCGACAGGCCTTGGGATTGCGCCCGCATGGCGAGCAGGCCCCGTCGAGGAACGCCTCAAGCACGCACTCATCAATGGCATCGCGGACCACATCGACGAAGACGTCGAGGAGGCACGCCAGAAGTACGAACGGCCCTTGCAGATCATCGAAGGCCCGCTCATGGACGGCATGAACGTCGTCGGCGATCTCTTCGGCGCCGGCAAGATGTTCTTGCCTCAAGTCGTCAAAACCGCAAACGTCATGAAGAAGGCGGTCAAGTACCTGCTGCCCTTCATGGAAGCCGAACGGCAGAAGAGCGGACAGGTTCACAAATCGCGCGGCAAGATTCTGCTCGCCACCGTGCGCGGCGATGTCCATGACATCGGCAAGAACATCGTCGGCGTCGTCCTTGGCTGCAACGACTACGAAGTCATCGATCTCGGCGTCATGACTTCGTGCGAGAAAATCCTCGACGAGGCCAAGAAGCACGGCGTCGACATGATCGGCCTGTCCGGGCTCATCACGCCGAGCCTTGACGAGATGGTCCATGTCGCCAAGGAGATGCAGCGTGAAGGATTCACGATTCCGCTCTTGATCGGCGGGGCGACGACGAGCGCCAGGCATACCGCGGTTCGCATCGCGCCGTGCTATGAGAATGTCACGATCCACGTCAAGGATGCATCGCGTTGCGTCGGCGTCGTCGAACGATTGATGAAGCCCGAAGCGCGTAAGGAGCTTGACCGCGACAACCGCGCAGCTCAGGAACGGGATCGCGAGAGCTTTCGCCAACGTCGCGAACGCAAGCTCGTGACGTACGCCGACGCCAAGGCGCGACGGTTCCGCATCGACTGGACCGCGACCGAGATCGCCAAGCCGGCGTTTCTGGGCGTGCGCGTCATCGACGATTTGCCGCTCGAGGTGCTGATTCCGTACATCGATTGGTCGCCGTTCTTCATGGCGTGGGAGCTAAAGGGCAAGTATCCGGCGATCCTGAATGATCCCGTCGTCGGCAAGGAAGCACGCGATCTGTTCGAGAAGGCACAGGCGATGCTGAGTGAGTGGCGAGAGACGAGGGGCGAGGGGCGAGAAGACCGCTCATCCCTCACCCCTCGTCCCTCACCTCTCATTCGCGGCATCTACGGCTTCTTCCCCGCCAACTCCGACGGCGACGACATCGTCCTTTACACCGACGACTCGCGCACGCACGAAGCATGCCGCATGCCGATGCTCAGGCAACAGTGGGAGCGCGAGGGGCAGACCAGCTTTCGCAGCCTGGCCGACTACATCGCCCCGGTCGAGAGCGGCCGGCATGATTACCTGGGCGCTTTTGCCGTCTCCGCGGGATTCGGCGTCAAGGAACTCGTTGATCATTACAAGGCGAATGGCGACGACTACAACGCGATTCTTGTCGAATCGCTCGGCGACCGTTTGGCGGAAGCGTTCGCAGAGTACTTGCACAAAAAAGCGCGCCAGGAATGGGGATTTGGCGCCACTGAGAATTTGACGAACGACGAGTTGATTCACGAGAAATACCGCGGCATCCGTCCCGCGGCCGGCTATCCGTCCTGCCCCGATCATACCGAGAAGCGAACGCTCTGGACGTTGATGGACATCGATTCGAAGGCAGGCATCTCGCTTACTGAAAGCTACGCGATGTGGCCCGCCGCCAGCGTGAGCGGATTGTACTTCGCCCATCCGCAGGCCCGCTATTTCGCCGTCGATCTCATCACGCGCGATCAGGTCGAGGATTACGCCCGCCGCAAGAACATGCCGCTCGCCGATGCCGAACGCTGGCTGCAAGCAAACCTGGCGTATGACACGCAGTAATACGAGGCCGCAGCGCGAGCAGGGGGGATTGCGATGGAACACCGAACATCGTCATCTCGCGGGCCTAAACGGCGCCGGAAAATCGACCGTCGCCAAGGCTCTCCTAAAGGACACGCTTGGCATTCGGCATTTTGTCAGCGCCGACACAATCGCCCATGGACTTTCGGCGTCTAACTCGGAAGAGATGGCAGTGAAAGCTGCAAAGGTCATGTTGCAACACCTTCATGATCTGGCGCTGCTACGAGTGAATTTTGCATTCGAAACTACGCTTGCGAGCCGAACGTTTGCGCCCTGGATAGCCGAAATAGAAGGAGAACGGATTTCAGTTTCACCTGTTCTTCCTGTGGCTGCCGTCCGTAGAAATTTCGATCGCTCGTGTGCGAAGGCGCGTGCTCCTGGGCGGCCATGGAGTCCCGGAAGAGACGATTCGGCGTCGTTACCAGCGTGGTCTGGGGAACTTCTTTCGCCTGTACCGCCCGCTGACGGACAGTTGGGAGATGTACGAGAACGAGATTGAGCCTCGATTGATCGCAATCGGAAATGCCACGACAGAATTGACGTTTGACGACGGATTGTGGTCTCGAATTCTTGCGCTGGTGAAACCATGACAACAGATCTGGAAATCGACATTCCGGAAATCTTGAAGGATCGTCCGCGTGTTCAGAAGGCGTTGCGCGACGCAGTTCAAACGCGATTCGACTGCACAAAGTTCTCGGGCAGCCGATCGTCGTCTGGAAGCATGGCAAAGTCGTGAAGATACCGCCTGAACAAATTCAAGTTCCTGACTCCGACGGAAACGGACAACCTTAACGAACGATGAGAATCGATCAAACCGTACAAATGCGGTTTGATTTCGCGGAACTTCTCGTCATAATGCCGGTTGAATCGTTCAACCGGCATTGTACGCGAGGCTCAAAAAATGCTCCCGCGATTTCTTGCTTTGCTCACCATTCTTGGATTGACCGCCACGCTTGACGCCGATCAGCCGGCGAAGAAGAGAACGCCGCGCGAGGCGCTGCTGGAGTTCAGCACGCTCATCGGCGATTGGCGCTGCACCGGCCAGCCGATCGGGTCGGTCGAGGACAAGCAGAAGAACTTCTGGACCGAACGCATGTCGTGGGGATGGCAGTTTAAGGACAAGGACGCCTGGCTTACAATCGGCTTCGAAAAGGGACGCAACTTCTCGGCCGGCGAGGTTCGCTACGTGCCGGAAAAGGACCATTACACGCTAAGCGTAACGACGGTAAAGAAGGAGAAGATAAGCTACGTCGGCACGATCGAAGTGCGCGACAAGACCAAGATCGTAACCTTCGAGCGCGACGGCGACAAGCAAACCGAACGCCTGGTTTTCTCGCTTCTGCACTCCAACCGCATCATCTACCGCTACGAAGTTCGACCCGACGGCAAGGAGCTTTTCGCCAAGAAGTGGAGCGTCGGCGCCACCAAGGAAGGCGAATCGTTCGCGGTCGGCGACGGCAGGCCCGAATGCGTCGTCAGCGGCGGCACGGCCACGACGCCCGTCAGCTACATGGGCAAGACCTACTACGTCTGCTGCAGCGGTTGCCGTGATGAGTTCAACGCCAGCCCTGCGAAGTACGTGAAGGAATACGAAGAGAAGTTGAAGGCGAAGAAGAAGTAGTCGCTGCTTGCGTTTAGCGTTCGCGCGGCGGCGTGCGAACGCTAAACGAAGATGCCTATCGCGGCCATCTCCCCTAAAATCGTCGAGGCAATGAACCTCGACCCGCTATTCACGTTGTTTCTCGAAATCGCCGGCGTCAACGTGCCGACCATGGTGATGCTTGTCATCGCCATGGTGATCACGTATTCCAATCGATTTCGTCATCCGGATGTCGCGCGCTGGGCGATGTTCGGCTTCGCAACGCACTTCGGCACCGCGTGCCTGCGGATTCTTCTGGTCACAATCGGCTTCCCGATACTGGGCGCGTGGTTTCCGTGGATTCTAAGCTACCGACTGGAGATCTTGTTCGGCACCTCGTGCCTGCAGGCGGTGGGATACATCTTTTTGCTAATCGCATTGAATG
The DNA here is from genome assembly GCA_016872605.1 of Planctomycetota bacterium. Lineage (GTDB taxonomy): Bacteria > Planctomycetota > Planctomycetia > Gemmatales > Gemmataceae > SIAQ01. Next base: position 36,166 of record VGZI01000008.1, on the reverse strand, counting down.
CGGCGCGCTCGCCGTATCACCCGTCGCAGTTTTATGATGACTTCGAGGAAGACAAACCGCCGCCGGCGGGCTCTGGCGACGACCGCAAGCCGCCGCCCGGTTCGAGCGACGACGCACCCCGCCCGCCGCGATCCGACAGCATCCGGATACCTTGACCACGAAAGGACCTGCCATGCGACGACTTTGCGTCTGTTTTGCCGTACTCTTGGCTCTGCCCGCGCTGGCGTCCGCGCAGCCGCCGACCAAGCGCGCGATCACGCTTGGCGATTACTTCACGCAGGCCGATTTGTTCGGCGTCGCCTATTCGCCACAGTTCATCGCGTATGTTGAAGGCCGCTGGCAGGAATCGACCGACGATCGCAAGACGAATCTGTGGATTGTGCCGACGGCCGGCGGCACAGCGCGGCGATTGACGTCCGATCGAGCCAGCGATCGCGCGCCGCAGTTCGCGCCCGGCGCCGGGACCGTCTACTTCCTCGGCAACCGTAAGCGCGACGGGGAAAAGCATCCACCGTACGACGGCCGGACGCAGGTCTGGAGCATCGCCACCGGCGGCGGATCGGTTCAAGCCGTGACGCGTGTCGAAGGCGGCATCGATGGCTACGAGCTTTCGCGCGACGGCAAATCGCTCTACTACCTCGTCCATGTCGACCGCATCGACGACGACTGGTCTGGTCTGCGCGCGAAGTACGGCAAGCTCGAGTATGGCCACGGGCAGAATCGCATCGGCCAAATCTGGAAGCTCGATCTCGCCTCCGACCGGGCCGAGAAGGTGATCGACGCGGGCCGCAATATCCGCGAGTTCACGCTCTCGCCCGACGGCAAGAAGATCGCCATGATCACCACGCCCGACGACAAGGTCGTCAGCTTCGAGGGCCAATCGCGCGTCGACGTCTGGAACTCGGCGACCGGCAAGATCACGACCGTTCCCGAAGATGCCTATCGCAAAAAGATGCCGTCGCCGTACGCCTGGCTCGAGCGCATCGCCTGGAATGACTTTAGCGACACCCTGGCCTTCGGCGTCATCTTCGACGGCTATCCGGCCGAGGTCTGCCTGGCATACCTCCAGAAGGACGGCAGCATCCGGGCTGCGAAGATGCCTCGGCCCAAGGGGGTTCACGTGCGCGGCTACGGCACGCCGCTCCAATGGGCAGGCAAGCGCGATCACCTGTTTTTCCTGGCCGAGGAGAAGGGCAGGGTGCGTCTGTGCGTCGCCGATCTTGAGGACCTTGACAATCCCAAGTGGCTGTACCTGACGAAGGGCGATGTCGTCGTCGAGGCGTTCAGCGCCGGCATCGACGCGGGCAATCCGCACGCATTCGCCGCCATCATGGCCACGCCGACGAAATTCGCCGACGTGTACGCGCATTCGGGCGGCGGCACGGTCCAGCAGCTCACCACGGTCAATCCGCAGGTCGCGTCGTGGAAACTGCCGCAACTCTCCATCGTGTCATGGAAAGGGGCAGGGGGTCAGACGGTCGAAGGCATTCTCGAACTGCCGCCCGACTACAAGCAAGGCGACAAGGTTCCGCTCGTCGTCGAAATCCACGGCGGCCCGACCACAGCCACCTATTACAAGCTGCAATACTGGATCTACGGCCGAACGCTGCTCCCCGCAAAGGGCTATGCCGTCCTGTGCCCCAACTACCGCGGCTCGACCGGCTACGGAGACAAGTTCACGACCGATCTCATCGGCCGGGAGAACGACGTCGACGTCGAGGACATCCTCAAAGGCGTCGATGCCTTGGTGGAGAAGGGCATCGCCGATCCGGAGCGCCTCGCGGTCAGCGGCTGGTCGAACGGCGGCTACCTGACCAACTGCATCATCACCAAGACGACCCGTTTCAAGGCGGCGATCTCCGGCGCCGGCATCGTCGATGCCGTCATGGAATGGGGCGCCAACGACGAGCCCGCCTATGCCATGGTCTTCAAGCAAGGGTTGCCGTGGAGCAACCCGGAGAAGTATCACAAGGCGTCGTCGACCTATCACCTCGACAAGGTCCGCACCCCGACGCTGATCCACGTCGGCGCTAACGACGACCGCTGCCCCCCCGGCCATAGCCGCATGCTCTTCCGCGCCTTGAAGGAGTACGTCCACGTGCCGACGGAGTTGATTGTGTACCCCGGCGAAGGCCACGGCATTTCGAAGCTGCGCAACCGCCGAGCGAAGATGGAATGGGACCTGGCGTGGCTGGACCGGTATGTGATGGGAAGGAAGAAGTAGCCGCTCATGGTGTCTGAGTTTTGCTACAATGGCGGGATGAAGGCCGTGACAACAGATCTGCTGATCGAGCGACTTATCGATCCGCTGAGCGATTGCCTCACGGTAGAATCCGCTCGGCGTCTGCTGAAGCTAAAAGCGGACCGGAAGCTGCAGGCCCGCGTTGACGATCTCGCTCACCGATGCACCGAAGGCACATTGACTCCTGAAGAACGCTCGGAGTACGAGAGCTACGTCGCATTCAGTACATTTGTCGCGCTACCCAAGTCGAAGGCGCGCATGATTCTCTCCAAATCGTCAGGTGCGTGATGGATGCTGCCGTTCGCGCAGCGGTTGGGGAGTGAGCCGGTTGGCGCTGCGAGTACTGTCATCTGCACCAGGACGACATGGACTTCCTCGCATTTCACGTTGAACACATCATCGCGGAACAGCATGGCGGTGGCGATGACCTCTCAAACCTATGCCTCGCCTGTCCTGAATGCAATCTCTCCAAGGGCCCAAACCTGTCTGGGTTTCTGGCCGGCAAGATCATGCCCTTGTTTAACCCGCGCCGCCAGAGTTGGAAGCGGCACTTCGAATGGGATGGCCCTGTGCTCATGGGGCGCACCCAAATCGGCAAAGTCACGGTCATGGTCTTGAACATCAACGCACACAAACGAGTTCGCGTGCGGCAGAGCCTGATCGACGAAGGCCGTTTTCCGCCGGACGGAGCCTAGTCGATCGAATTCGCCTTGGCGTTCAGATGGCAGTCACGGGTCGGCGTTGACCAGTATTCGCGATTGTCAAGGTCGGTTGATTTCTTCCTTGGCTTGGATCAAGTTTTCTTATCCGCGCCTCGGTATGTGCGTGTTCGTGATCCACTGGCTTTTGAGTAGCGCAGATGCCTGGGAATTTGGCGAAAAATGGGCGAGCCGGCGGATCACGGGTCGATGATCCGCTGGCTCGGCTTTTTGCTCCATCGCTTTCACCACGTTCGTTGCACTTCTCACGCGATTTTGTGCCGCAACTTGTCGAGAAAGCGCTTGCAATCGGCTACCACCGACCAGGGATCGGGCCAGAAGCACAGGTCGATCGTCCACCAATCGTCGGGCACGCCGCTTGCCACGAGTTCGGGAATGAGCTGATCGAAATTCAGTACGCCTTTGCCGAACGGGACGTGGGCGCTGGTGTCGCAGCGAAGCGTGCCGTCGGAGTCGCCCAGGTGGACGTGCATGATCTTGTCCTTGAGCATTCGCAACAGGTCAGCCGCACCTCCGGGCAATATTTCCTTTTCACCGAGGTGATTGGCGCCGACGGATGCACACAGGTGAGCATCGCAGGTGTCGAACAAGGCGCCGAAATTGGCGTTTCCCCGGCTGCGGACGGCGTCGATCAGGCCGACAATTTCCGACGGCTTGTTGAGCGGAAAGCCTGGATCAAACTCCCAGCAAACGTTGATGCCATGGTTCGCAGCCAAATTGGCACATCGATCGAACGCCGCCGCGCAGCGGTCCAAGATGAGCTTTGGGTCGATGCCGGCCTTCTGAACTTGAGATATCGGCTCGACGGCGTCCACGCGAATCGCCTTGATACTAAGGTCGGCCGCAAAGATCAGGTTTTTTTCAAAGGCGGCCAAGTAGTCGGACGGAGTCTCCACGCTCCAAAGCTTGTGCGACCAGAGATCGGGCGCATAGCCGGAGAAGTCGAGCCGATGATCGACGACCATCTTGCGCAACTTTTGCCGTTTCTCCTTCGTGTCGTGGCTTTCGGGCGTGGGATGCGGCGCGAACCCGCCGAGTTCGATGCCCTGAAAGCCGAGGTGCTGCAGCTTGTGAACCAGCGCGTGGAAGTCGTTGGTCGGTTGTTCCTGGTTGAAGAGGAACGCCCAGGAACCGATCGAGAGTTTTTTCATAATGTGCTCGTCTGATAAATTCAGCAAAAAAAACCAAGGGCGTTGTCCACGATAGGGACCAACGTCCTCGGCTTCAAGGAAGGAATGCAAGCAATGCCGACGGTCAATCAGCCGATGCGAGATCGGATGTTACGGCATCCTCGACCAGGCTGTTCTCGCGCGCTTCATGGCGTCGCAGGCGGTCGATCCAATTACGAATGTTCGCAAGCAGTGCAGGGTCCACGGTCGACGCCAGGATCGTATCGCCGTGCAGGTCGTCCAGCGTTCGCCGCAGCTCGCGATGTTCTTCTCCGAGTTCCTGCACGACTCGCTGGAAGCGCGGCTCTGCTTCGTCGAGTTCATCCAGATAGCCGTCCTGCTCTTCCCAACGGAAGTGCTCGCAGAGGTGGGTGTAGGTCTCGCTCAACAGCGTTCGTAATTCGATGAGTGTCACGTCGGATCCCGGCCGAGCGACGTCCTGCAACCGGCGCAAATCCCGCAAGAGCGCATGATGGGCATGGCGCAGCGCCTCGGCTATCTTTTCTTTGCTTCTTTTCATGTGGTCCGCCTTTCGTCTTCAATCGGCTGATTGCTGAGTACTGTGTGGTGAGCTCCGACCGGCAGCTTGGTGAAGAGCAAGTTCGATGCCAGTTGACCGCATGCACCCTTGATGCGCTGATAGGCGTCATCGACTCAGGACTGAACAATCAGAACGTGGCACAGGACTGAATCCGGGACGAATCCGCACAGCAGAATGCGCGGACATGAGGCAAAGCGTTCGGACTGGAAGGCTTTGGCGACAACCTCGGCGCGTGCGTCGGACCGCTGCTTATCATCGGTTTGCTCGCGATGTTCGTCGTCGACCTCCGCACCATCTTCTTGCTCGCGTTCATCACCGGGATGCTCGCGGCCCTCATGGTCTTTTTCGTGCGCGAGGAGGCAGCCGACGTCGGAGCGAAAGACAAGCACGACATCAGTCTCAGCGCCTTTCCTGCGAGTTATTGGAGATATCTCGGCGTTACCGCGTTGTTCGGCCTGGGCAACTTCAGCAACGCCTTTTTGATCCTGCGCACCAGCGACCTCCACGTAGACCTCACCACGACCATTTTCATTTATGCCATGTTCAACCTCGTGGCGGCGCTCGCATCGTATCCGGCCGGCTATCTGTCGGACGTGTTTGGCCGAAAGAGCTTGCTTCTTTGCTGCTTTCTCGTCTTTATCGGTGTATTCGCGGGTTTTGGCTTCACGACCGATCCGATAGCCGTTGCGGTTCTTTTCGTGATGTACGGGATCTTTCAGGGCGTGTTTCGATCGGTTGGCAAGGCGATGACGAGCGATTTTTTGCCGGACGAAATGCGAGCCAGCGGCATCGGGTGGTATACCGCCACCGTTGGCGTCACGGGGCTCGTCGCCAGCCTGACCGCGGGCCAGCTCTGGGTCGAGGTCAGCCCGTCCGTCGCCTTTCTTACCGGGGCCAGCTTCGGCGTGGCCGGAAGCATCGCCTTGCTGTTTCTGGAGTCGTCGCCCCGCGCGGCCGAAACGGAGCTGCCAGAGGCCGCGAACGTGCAACGGACGGCGAACTCATGACCGGCATGGTCCGAGATCTTGATCGCGTATAATAAACTCTGGCTCGTCCCCGTAACCCATCGCTAATACGCGTACACGAGGCGCCGCCCGATGTTTGCACGCTTGGACCGTAACGCAAAACGTGTTGGCGAAATCCTCGCGATCCTCGGACGATACGGCATCGCCGACTGGCTCAGCGGACTCGATTACGAATGGATCCAGGGACGCCTGCTCAGCTTCGACGGGGAACGACTCGGCAAGCTCACCCAGGCGGCACGCATCCGCCTGGCTCTGACGGAGCTTGGCACGACCTTCATCAAGTTTGGCCAAATGCTCAGTACGCGAGCCGACCTGGTCGGACCCGATCTTGCTGCCGAGCTGTGCCAACTCCGATCGCACACGCCGCCCGATTCCGCCGACACCGTGAAGCAGACGATTCGCACGGAGCTGGCTCGCCCCGTCGATGAGCTGTTTGCCGAGTTCGACGACAAGCCGCTTGCCTCGGCGTCGATTGGCCAGGTTCATTGCGCTCGGCTCTTCAGCGGCGAGCAAGTCGTCGTCAAGGTGCAGCATGCCGGCATCGAAGAGAAGATTCTTGGCGATCTCGACATCATGGGAATGTTCGCCGAGCTGGCACAGAATCACGTCTCGTACCTGCATCCCTATCAGCCGGCGGCAACATTTCGCGAGTTTCGCCGCACCCTCTTGAACGAACTCGATTTCTCGACGGAAAAGCGTAACCTCGAAGAGTTTACCGCCAACTTTTCTCAGGACGCGCATGTGCATTTCCCCAAGGTTCATGCGGCGCTGTGCAGCAAGCGCGTTGTGACCATGGAGAAACTCGTCGGCATCAGCGGCGAGGACGTGCCCGGCATGCGCGAGTCAGGCTTCAATCTCAGTGAATTTGCCCAGCGCGGCGCCAACATGTACCTCGACATGATCTTCCGCGATGGTTTCTATCATGCCGATCCGCATCCCGGCAACCTCATGATGCTTCCCGGCGGCGTCGTCGGCGTCTTGGACTGCGGCATGGTCGGCCGGCTCGACGAAACTCTGCGCGAAGAAGTCGAAGCCCTCCTGCTCGCCATTGTCAATCGCGACAGCGTCGAGCTCACCGACAGCGTTATCCGCCTCGGCTCGGCCCCCAACGATCTCGATCGCGAGGCCCTGCGCGGCGAAATCAACGTTTTCCTTGCTGAGTTCGGCACACGCACATTGCGCGACCTCAATCTCGGCGCGGCGCTGCAGCAAATGACCGACATCATCCGCCGCTACCACATCCTCCTGCCCACCCCGCTCGCCCTCATGCTCAAGACCCTGGTCATGCTCGAGGGCACCTCACGGCTGCTCAATCCGAACTTCAACCTGGCCGAGTTGATCGAGCCGTACCAAGTACAAGTCATCAAGCATCGCTTCTCGCTGACGCGCATCCTGCGCAAACTCTACCGCGCCTACCGTGACTGGGATCGGCTCATCGATATTCTGCCGCGTGATGTCGCCGAGATTCTGCGCCGCGTCCGCAACGGAACGTTTGAGTTGCGACACGACCACCATCGCCTCGAATCGACCGTCAACCGCCTCGTGCTTGGCATCCTGGCTGGTTCGTTCTTCCTGGGCTCGTCGCTCCTTTTCAGCGCTAAAGCTGAACCCGAGTTCGGCGGCGTGTCGATCAGTGGGCTGGTGGGCTTCTTGTTCTCACTGTTCTTTTCCTGGCGATTAATCCGCACGATTAACCAGGCCGAGGATTCGGACCGGAAGTGATGTCTGCTGGTTGCGGTGTTGCAGCGCGGCGCCGTGCCGGCAACGCTTGCCTACCCAGAGCGATTCCTGGGCAGGCTCGAGGGTTGGACGGAGAAGCTGATATCCACAAAAAACTTGCGCTAAAAAGGCGCTCCTTCATTGCGATTGCCGATCAAGCTGATTGTAATTACAATGTGTATACTACCAGTGAGGGCAGAAAATGAGATCACGCATTGTACAGATCGGCAACTCGCGTGGCGTTCGCATCCCGAAACATCTTCTCGAGCAGACGGGATTGAACGGCGAGGTCGAGATTCATGCGACCAAGAATGGACTGGTCATCACGTCGCCCAAAAAGCCTCGAGATGGTTGGGCGGAGGCGGCGCGCGATTTGGCGAGCGCGGGAGAAGATGAATTACTCGACGAGGGCGGACCGGCGACCAAGTTCGATGAGGACCAGTGGGAATGGTAGTCAACCGTTTCGACATCTACCTCGTCCGGCTCGACCCGGCGCAGGGCTCCGAAATCCAGAAAACTCGGCCATGCCTCGTGATCTCGCCGGACGAGATGAACCATCATCTGCGTACCGCCATCGTCGCCCCTATGACGACGCAGGGGCGACCGTACGCGTGGCGATTGCCGTGTCGGTTCAAGAGAAAATCCGGCCTCATCGTTCTTGACCAGATTCGCACGGTCGACAAAGTACGGCTCATTCGTCGATTGGGGCGCTTAGACGCCAGAACGTCCGCAGCAGTGCTGGAGGTGTTGCAAGAGATGTTCGAACCGTAAATGCAGCAAGGATTTTGCCATGACGCAAACGCTTTCACGCCGATCGTTTTTTGGCCATGCCGGCGCAGGCTTCGCGGGGCTGGCGCTGATTGACTTGTTGTCACGCGATGGGTACTTCGCGAGCTCCCCCTCACCCCCGGCCTCTCTCCCGGCGGGAGAGGGGAGGAATGCTCGCCGTGGGGCCAAGCACTGCGTCTTTCTTTTCATGAACGGGGCGCCGAGCCAGGTTGATACATTCGATCACAAACCGGCCCTGACGCGCTATCACAACACGGCCTATCGAGGCAATACGCCGGTCGGGTCCAACGGGCGGCCTATCGGCAATCTGATGCAAACGCCGTTCACGTTTCGCCGATTTGGGCGATCGGGGCTCGAGATCAGCTCGCTTTTTCCGCACACGTCGCGCTGGGCCGACGACCTGTGCGTCATTCGTTCGCTGCACACCGACACGGCAGCCCATGCGTCCGGTTGCATCCAGATGAACACGGGAAGCGTGCAGATCGGCAAGCCGTCGCTGGGCGCCTGGTTATCGTACGGCCTCGGTTCGCTCAACGACAGCTTGCCCAGCTACGTCGTCATGACCGATCCGCGCGGCGGGCCGATCGGCAGCGCGTCGAACTGGACGGCGGGCTTCATGCCTGCATCGCATCAGGGGACGTTGTTCCGCAGCCAGGGGACGCCACTCCTCGATCTCGCGACGCCGGCTGGCGTCACGGCTCAAACACAGCGCGAGTCGCTTGACTTATTGCGTCAACTGAATCAAGAACACCAGCGCACGCGCCCCGGCGACTCCGAACTGACCGCCCGCATTGAGTCGTATGAACTGGCCTATCGCATGCAGACGCGCGCGACGGAAGTCGTTGACATCAATCGCGAGAGTGCCGCGACGCGCTCGATGTACGGACTCGGCAATCCGTTGACCGCTGACTTTGGCCGCAAGTGCCTGATCACCCGGCGACTCCTGGAAGCGGGCGTGCGCTTCGTGCAGCTCTATTCGGGCGGCGGGCATCTCGAAGACACATGGGACGGCCACAGCGACTGTATCCGCAACCACCGCCTGCACGCCGGCGAGACCGACCAGCCGATCGCGGCCCTGATCACGGATTTGAAGCGCACGGGTTTGTGGGACGAGACGCTGTTGATCTGGGGCGGCGAGTTTGGCCGCACACCGACGAGCGAGGGCATCGGCCGGCCTGGACGCGATCACAATCCGTTCGGCTTCTCGATGTGGCTCGCCGGCGCCGGCGTCAAGGGAGGCCAGGCTATCGGCGCCACCGACGAGCTAGGCTTCAATGCCGTCGAGGATCGTTACCACATCAGCGACCTGCACGCCACCATCCTTCACCTCATGGGCCTCGACCACGAGCGCCTGAGCTTCTTCTACCAGGGGCTCGATCAACGCTTGACGGGTGTCGAGCCCCGGCGATTGATCACGCGAGCGCTGGCGTAAATGCCCGATCGATTTTCGCTCACGCCAAGATTTCATCGACGACATTGCCGAACACGTCGGTCAGGCGGAAGTCGCGACTTTGGAAGCGGAACGTCAGGCGCAGGTGATCGATGCCGAGCAGATGAAGCATCGTGGCGTGCAGATCATGGACGGTGACGATGGGGTCGACGGCGTTGTAGCCCAGTTCGTCTGTGTTCCCATAGCTCATGCCGCCCTTGATGCCGCCGCCGGCGAGCCAGAGCGAAAACCCTTTCATGTGATGATCGCGGCCATTGCCCTGTGCCATCGGCGTGCGGCCGAACTCGCTGCTGAAGACGAGGAGGGTGTCGTCAAGCATGCCGCGGGCCTTCAGGTCTTTGACGAGGGCGGCGGTGGCTTGATCGACTTCACTGGCGCTGCCGCGCATGTGGTCCTTGACGGAGCCGTGGTGGTCCCAATCTCGATGATAAAGTTGGATAAAGCGAACGCCGCGCTCGGCCAATCGGCGGGCCATGAGGCAGTTGGCGCCGAACGAGCCGTCGGGCCCACTGATGCCGTAGCTGCGCAAGGTCGCTTGCGATTCCTGAGCGAAATCGCGTAGAGACGGCACCGACGTCTGCATGCGGAACGCCATTTCGTACTGGCTGATGCGCGTGGCAATTTCGGGGTCATCGACGACGCCGTCGTGCAATCGATTGAGTTGCTGCACCGCATCGACGACATCGCGTTGACGCTCCTGATCGACGCCTTGTGGATTGGACAAATAGAGCACTGGATCGCCGGTGCCGCGCAGGTGAATGCCCTGATGGCGCGACGGCAAGAAGCCCGCCGACCATTGCCGCTGAGCGATCGGCTGCGATTGGCCGTAGCGCCCGGTTGACGTGAGGACGCAGAACGCGGGAAGATCGTCGGCCTCGCAGCCGAGGCCATAGGAAAGCCACGAGCCCATGGCCGGCCGGCCGGAGATGGTCGTGCCCGTGTTCATGAACGTGTGGGCCGGGTCGTGATTGATCGCGTCGGTCTTGAGCGAGCGGACGATGCAGATATCGTCGGCGATCGAGCCAATGTGCGGGAAGATCTCGGCGATCTCCTGGCCGGATTGACCCCAGCGACGGAACGGATGCTGTGGACCAAAACAGCGCAATTGCTGCCCTTGAAGCTGCGCGATCGGCTGCCCGCGCGTGAACGACTCGGGCATCCCTTGCCCACTGAGCCGGGCAAGTTGCGGCTTGTAATCGAACGACTCCAGATGCGACATCCCGCCGGCCATGTAGAGCCAAATGACGCGCTTCGCCTTGGGAGCATGGTGTGGCTGAATGACGCCGGGTTGGCCGCTGGTCGGGCGCGCATTCGGCCGTCCCTCGCTGGCGCGTCCGGCTAGCGTTGCGAAGGCGGCCAGCCCCATGCCGGCAGCGGTGTCACGAAGAAACGCTCGGCGCGTAAGAAAATTCAGCGGATGCATAACGTGCCCCCTTGGTGTGTACCGCTATCATAGCCAAACGGATGGGATTGGGGAACTTAGTTTGCGCATGCAAAATGACCACATTCTCGACTAGCCAACCCGATACTTCGCCACGATTTCGTCGTTGACGTCCACGCCCAGACCGGGCTCCTCCGGAACGGAGATGTCGCCGTCGATGACCGGGAACTTCTGCTTGGTCAGCGTTTGCCGCAAGGCGCCCTGTTCGACACAGTACTCGAAATAGTGCGAGTTGGGCAGCGATGCCACGAAGTGCAGTGACGCGGCGATGTTGATGCCGGTCTTGTAGGAATGATTGACGGCCAGGCGATGGCGCTCGGCGGCGTCCCAGCCCATGCGTTTGGAGCGAGCCAGGCCGCCGACGCGCGTCACGTCGATCTGGACGACATCGATGCCGGCGTCCATCATGCCGACCATTTCCTTGATGTCGCAAATCTCTTCGCCGGCCGCGATACGCATTGGCGGGTTGCTGTCGCACAACCGGCGATAGCCATCGATGTTATCGGGGTGCAACGGCTCCTCGAGCCAGGCCAGGTTGAACTCCGCAAACTGCTTGGCTCGTCGGATCGACGTCGCCGTGTCCCAGCATAGGCCAGCGTCGACCATCAACTCGACGTTCGGTCCGAGCCCATTGCGCGCGGCGCGAACATGGGCGATGTCGCTCGCCTCGCTCTGCCCCATGGGCCCCCAGCCGAACTTGACCGCTTTGTAGCCCTGTTTGACAAGGTTGGCGCCGATGCGCTCGGTCTCGTCAGGCGTGTCGCCGAAGAGGATTGACGCATAAGCGCGAAACTTCTTTCGGAACCCGCCGCCGAGCAATTGATAAACGGGACGCTTCACCGCCTTACCGACGATGTCCCACAGCGCGATCTCAACGCCCGACATCGCCTGGATGACAGCCCCTTGGCGGCCGAAGAAGATTGTCCCCTCGTACATGCGGTGAATGAGCCGATCGATCTCGAACGGGTCCTGGCCGAGCACGCACTCGGCCAGTCCGCGTGAAATCTTGTGCGAAACGGGAGCATCGACAATCGCTTTGGCAACCGACGGCGACGAATCGACCTCGCCGACGCCGGTGATGCCGGCATCGGTGTGCACCTTGACGACGAGGGTGTCCTGACTGCCGTCGCAGCGTTCATTGACGACGGGCAATCGGAGGTGTATGGCTTCGACTTTGGTGATTTTCATGCCGGGCCCTTCTTCGTTTAGCGCTCGCAGCGCGCCATGCGATCGCATGGCGCGCTGCGAGCGCTAAACGAAGAGATTCTATGGCAAGACATGCTACGCGGCGGCGCGCGATTGCATAGCATCATTCAAACACACCGAATCCCAGTCGTTTCGATCGAGATACGGGGCAAACGGGCCGCGACCGGCGATCACGCTGGCTAGACGAAAGCGCAGGCGGCGCGTCCAGGTGGTGTCGGGTTCGCTGGCGTAGACGCGCAGGAGTTGGCGGTAACGATCATACTCAGCCGATGTGATCGCGAGCCGTCCTTCGCGGCAGGCGATGGTCCAGACGTTGGCGGGGCGGTTTCTGGCGCCATGCCAACCGATAATCTTGCTCGGATAGCGTTCCAAGAGCGCCTCGTAGGCCGCAGGCGTGAAGCGCCAGTAGTCGTGCGGGAACTCGTGGATGCGGAAATGGAACGGTGTCGACATCATCAGGACACCGTCGGGCCGCAACACACGATACACCTCATCCAGGCCGCGCCAAAAGCACTTTACGTGCTCGAATGTGTTCAGCGCCAGCACCGTGCCGACCGACGCCGACGCTTGTGGCAACGCCTCGACGTTGGCGACGCAATCGACGCCGGGGCCGGGACGCATGTCGATGCCGAGGTATTGCTTGCCGGGAAAAAACGTTCGCAGGTTGCCGATCGATTCTTGGCCTGCGACTTGGTAAGCGCCGATTTCGAGGATCGGCTCGGGCAGCGGGAACGTCTCGACAAGCGAACGAACAACACCGTGGATGAAGTGATTCATGCGCTCATTCGAGGTTGAAGTTCAAGTGGTTATCGATGTTGGCCTTCACTTCGCACGAAAGCTGGGAAAGCTGAGGGTCGCAATACTTGGAATCGATCAGCGAAACACCGGCGGACTGGTAGGAAGCCGAAGGAGCGGCGATCGAAGCGACAGTGACGCGATACCAGCCCGCGGTCGCGCCGGGTTCGTCGCCGGTGTAGAGCGTGTAGGACCCGTCCTCCTTGATCTTGCTGAAGGCGATCTTGCCCGATTCGCCGCGGCTCGTGTCGGGGCTAAAGACGATGATCCCGGTCGTGAGCGGCACGCCCTTGTAGAGGACTTTGCCCGTGACTGAATTGAGCGTCGTCGATTTCTTTGAGCAACCGGCCACGAAGCAAGCGATCAAGGCCAGCGTGCACACCGTCAGCATCCGTGCTGGGATCATGGGATAATCTCGTGTAACAAGAGCCCACGCGAAGGATAGCAACATGGAACAATTGCCGCAAGCCCAGGGAGAACTGGGTAGGCCTTGCGCTCCGCGTGTGAGGATTCCTCACGCGGAGCGTTAGGTGGGTGCACGACATGGTCTGCGTGGCCTGTTTCGGGAGGGCGAGGCTCCTGCCGAGCCGGAAGCGAGAGGATACTCGTCCGAAATCGAGCACTTCGCGGGCCCGCGGCTTGGCAGGAGCCTCACCTTCCTGTGCCGTTCGCAAACCACGTCGTGCACCCTTGTGAGGTCTACGATCTTGATTGCTCTTGACCGTGGCGACGGCTTTCGGCTACCAATTTGCAAGCCGAGTCTGCCCGCGCCATGGAGGAATTGAAGTGAAGCACGCTCTCGCCGCATCGTCTGTCCTTGCCCTGCTTGCCATCGGGGCGCTCGTCGGTCCGTTGCTTCTTGCCCAAGCTCAGCAGCCCGCGGCGCCGGCGGCGACGAAAGTGGCGCTCATCAACGTCCGCGCGGTCTTGAAACAGAATGCGCGCGCCAAGGCGTTTCAAGCCCAGTTGGAAGAAACGATCAAGCCGTTCAAGGCCAAAGCCAAGCAACTGGCCGACGAAATCGACACGCTCGCCGCGGCCAAGAATCCCAACCAGCAATTGATCGCGTTTCAAAAACGCGAATGGGAAAAAGTGAACGCCGACATCCTTCGGCTCATCGAGGATACGCACAAGGCGCACATGCCGGCGGTCTGGAACGACATCAACCGCGCCATCGACATGGCGTCGAAGCACTACGGATTCCAGGTGGTGCTCGGCTATGGCAATGCGGACGACCCCGATGTGGCGGCGTTTCAAACCATCAAATCGAGCAAGACGCGTACGATGGAAGAGATGGGTTGCACATCGGCGCTGTATGTGCACGCCAGTGTCGATCTGACGCCGGTGGTCATTGAAATGTTGAAGCCGCGAGCGAAGTGATTGCGACGCCGCAAGCGGCGAAAATGCTCTTGATCGAAAAGTGCGAATGCGATACAAGCCCGGCCGAAATGAAAGACCATACCGGGCAGCACGATATGCCCGACCGTCGCAGCCTGGCATGGCAGCGGGACCACGCCGTCGGCTCGATCCTCTATTAAAGGAGTGATTTCCGTGAAGAGAACGCTGATTGTTTTGGCCGGCGTCGCCGCCTTGATCGCGGGGGCGTACGGCAGCACCTACCTGATGGCTCAGGGAGGGGGAGCGCCGGCGCAACCCGCCGTGCAGCAGGGCACAAAGATCGCTGTCGTCAACATCGGCCAGGTGTTCAACCAGTACGAACGCGCCAAAGCGTTCAAGGCCGAGCTGGAGCAAACGCTCAAGCCATTCAAGGACAAGGCCAAGGCGCTGTCGGATGAGACTTCGAAGTACGAAGCCGCACTGCGTCAGACCACGCCTCCGCTCGACGCTGTCACGCAGGCGCGCTATCAAGACCTCATCACCAAGAACAAACGCGAGCTTGAAGACATGAGCAAGGAAATCTCTCGCTTGCTCGGCAAGAAGCAGGAAGACAACCTCGTTACGTTGTGGAAAGAAGTCAACATGGGCATCGAGGCCGTCGCAAAGGCGTACGGCTTCCAGATCGTGCTCGGCTACGGCGATCCGATTGAGAAGGAACTCTTGAACCAGTTCCCGAACGTAAATCGCAAGATGCAGGCGATGGACCTCGGCAGCACGGTGCCGCTCTATATCCACGGCAGCGTCGATCTGTCTCCGATTATCGTGCAGACGCTGAACAAGTGGCTCCAACCGCAAGGGGGCGTGGCGCCGGCCGGCGGAACGAAGTAGATCTCTGGAAGCCCAGGGGCGAGGTACTCCGAACTCCTGGGATTATCCCAGGGGGTCGGAGTACCTCACCCCTGGGCTTCGGTATCAAAGGATACGCTCGTGAAACGCATTCAAGATCGCTGGCAGCAAACCATCGCATCGCCGGTCGCCGTCGAGGGGACCGGCTTTGTCACCGGCAAGCACGTTCACTTGCGATTTCGGCCCGCACCGATCAACACGGGAATCGTTTTCGTCCGCACCGATCTCGGACCGCACGCTTGCATCTCGGCTCGCATTGACAACGTCACCGGCACCGCACGGCGCACTACCCTCGGTCGGCCGCCCATCGAAGTCGGCTTGGTCGAGCACGTGTTGGCGGCCTTGAGCGGGCTGCGCATCGACAACTGTTACGTCGACGTGGACGCTCCGGAGCCGCCCGGCGTGGACGGTTCGGCACGAGCCTACGTCGATGCCCTGCAGCACGCCGGTATCGATATGCAGAATGCCCCTCGACCTGTTTGGACGGTCGACTGCCCGGTCACCTTGCTGATCCAAGATGCCGCAATCACCCTGCATCCTGCCGAAAAGCCGGAGCTGCGCATCAGCTATCTCCTGGACTACGGGCCAGATTCGTCGATCCCGTGGCAAATCAGCACGCAGGTCATCACGCCAGGCGAATTCGCTTGCCAGGTGGCGCCGTGTCGTACTTTTGTCACTGAAGAAGAAGCGATCATGTTGCGCAGCCAGGGTCTCGGCTCGCGCACCACCGTCAGCGACCTGCTCGTTTACGGCCGGCGCGGGCCGATTCAAAACAAGGAACGCTTCGGCAATGAACCGGCCCGGCATAAGATACTCGACATCCTCGGCGATCTCTCCCTCATCGGTTGCGATCTGCGCGGCCACATCGTCGCCTATCGCACCGGGCATCCGCACAACATTCAACTCGTCAAGACACTCTCGATGCAAATGCCGATGATAGTGGCGCGACAGCGGCGTGCGGCGTGATCTCGGCTGCTATGCCTCAAGCGGCAGAAGAAGGTCTGAAATCTATGAAACGACTTCGCGTGGCGGTCATCGGCGTCGGACATCTCGGAAAAGACCACGCTCGCATTCTCGCCGGCATGCCCGAGGTCGAACTGGTCGGCGTTGCGGATGTCAATCACGAACAGGCTCAGCACATCGCCAGGCAATACCGCACCCAAGCCTATTCCGACTATTGGCCGCTCTTGAATCTTGTCGAAGCCGCCAGCATCGTCGTGCCGACGACGTTTCACTTGGCCGTCGCAGGTGAATTCTTGAAACGAGGCATTCCACTGCTTGTCGAGAAGCCTCTCGCTCGTAGTGTTGCTGAAGCGAAGGAGTTGGTAGACCTTGCCCAAGCGAATGGCGCACTCCTACAGGTCGGCCATATCGAGCGATTCAATCCGGCCTATGAAGAACTACGGTCGCGCCCGTTGCATCCGACGCTCATTCGCGCTCAACGCCTTGGGCCATTCACGGGCCGATCCACCGACGTCGGCGTCGTGCTCGACTTGATGATTCACGATCTCGATCTGTTGCTCGACCTCGCAGGTTCGATGGTGCAGTCGGTCGACGCCAGCGGGCTGAGCGTCTTCGGCGGGCACGAGGATGTTGCCAGCGCGCGGCTACAATTCGCGAACGGATGCGTCGCCGAGGTTGCGGCCAGTCGCGCCAGTCCGACGAGTTCACGTCAGATGCAGCTCTGGGGTCCCGAGGGGTTCGCCGAATGCGATTTTGCCGCTCGCAAGCTGACGCTCGTGCAGGCAAGCGAACAGGTGCGCCGACATGGGCTCGATCCGGCTCGACTCGATCCGGCATCACGGGCCCGCATTCGTGAAGAACTCTTCACGCGCCACATGGAAGTCATGTCGATCGACGGCAAGGCTCAGGACCAACTATCGTGTGAACTGCAAGAATTCGTGACCTCGGTGCGAACGGGCAAATCACCACGCTGCTCAGGTCAAGATGGACTCGCCGCAATCTCGTTGGCGGAGCGAATCCTGAAATCGATCAAAGAAAAGCCGAGGGCCGTCGCGAGCAAGCCGGGGCAGCTCTTTCCGCATCGAACAAACCAGGACGTGGCATAGCGTAATCCATGCGAGCCGGCTGCTCTATTCGGTTCCAGCCATGCGGCGGGCTATCAGGGCGGCAACGTAGCCTGCTTTGAAGCCGGCGTCGATGTTCACGACCACGACATTGGCCGAACACGCATTCAACATCGTCAGCAGCGGTGCAAGGCCGGAGAACGCGGCGCCATACCCGACGCTCGTCGGCACAGCGATCACCGGACAATCGACGAGACCACCGACTACGCTGGGCAAGGCGCCGTCCATGCCTGCGACGACGATGATGACGTCGGCGTCGGCGAATTTTTGTTGATGACGCAGCAAGCGATGAATGCCTGCGACGCCGACATCCGCGATGAGTTCCGCACTAGCGCCGACCGCCTGGGCCGTCACCAGCGCTTCCCGCGCGACCGGCAGGTCGCTTGTGCCTGCGGTGATGACCATTACTCGGCCCACGGGCGTGGCGACATCGCCAGATGGCAGCCAGAACGTGCGAGCCACGCGATCTTGCTGGGCCGACGGGAATTGGGCAGACAGGTGAACCGCAAGTTGATCGTTGACGCGTGTGGCCAAGCAGTGCTGCTTGGCGTCGATGAGCCGACGAACGACGCCTTCGACCCACTCGCAGGTCTTGCCTTCACAATAGATGACTTCGGGAAAGCCGCAGCGCTGCCGGCGCTCGAGATCGACGTGAGCGTACCCGAGATCGGCGACGGCGGGTTCTACAGGGTCCAAGGCAATACCTCCAGATTCGCCGCTTGCGGTGTAGCAAACGCCGAGGAACTTTAGTTTTTTTGGGGAATTCGAGATTCTTTTCAAGTTTGGTGCTTGCGCGACCGATTCTATCATCATAACCGATATCCTCGGATCGCTGCGCGCTGACGAAGGTGATGGCGATTCCATCGAGGGAGGTCACGGATGACTACCGGATTTCTCACAGCGACGTGCTTGTGCCTGGCGATCGGCCAGAGCGCCAGCGACATCTACTACACGAATCAGCGCAACCACTCCGTTCCCGTCGATGTTCAGGAGTCCGCTCGGGCTAACTTTCGTGAGTTCATTCTCTACAGCTCCACGGATCAAGGTCAGCGCTGGCAGCAAGTAAGCGTCATCCCGGCTACCAAGAATGCCTTCGCCTTTTATGCGCCCGCCGACGGAAGCTACTGGCTTCAAGTCGCCACGGTCACTCGTCAGGGCGTACAGGATCCGGACGAAAAGGCGATCCTGAAGGGCCCACCCCAGCTCAAGATGCTCATTGATACGCTCAAGCCGATCGTCAAATCGTTTCAGGCTCAGCGCAATGGCGATGACATCGTCGTCGCCTGGGACATTCAAGAAGATCATCCCGACTTGAGCCGCGATGGCGTAAAGCTGGAGTATCACGTCAAGGATTCGCTCATTGAGGCATGGAAGCCGGTGTCGATTGCGGTGGGATTGAAGGGGCAGACGAGTTTCAATCCGGGATCGAAGCAGGCGGTCTCCGTTCGCATCTGGATTCGCGATCTCGCCGGAAATCAGTCCTACGGGATTGCCGAAGTCGCGGGAACGCTGGCGGCCACGGGCTTCACCCCACCCCTGCAAGGCGGCGGGCTCATTGACAAAGACGGGCTGAAGCCATTGCCAGAGGGCATTACGATTCCGAAGCGTCCGATCGAAGAGCCGAAGCAGATTGACGAGAAGAAAGTAATCGTGCCGCCCCCGCCGCCGGAACACAAGGCACTATTTTCGCCGCCCGGAAGCGCCGTGATCATGCCGCCGCCACCGAAGAAGGAGATCGCGCAGGACATCGTCGCCGATTCGCGCTTGTCGCCGCAAGTCGATCCGGTAAAGACTCCCGGCGGCCTGGAAGGCATCCAATCGCTGGCGCACGCTGCGCCGGCCCGCAAGCCGTTGCCTCTGCTTCAGTACATCAATCAGCATCTCGTCCGTCTGCAATACGAGATCAAACGGCACGGACCGTCGGGTATCGGCGGCGTGCAGATTTGGCTCACCAAGGACGATGGCGAAACCTGGGTGCCGTACGCCGAGATCAAGGACCTCGCCAACGAACTGCCCCAGGGCCGACAGGAACGCGACTTCGAATTCCGTGACAAGTTCGACGCACCGTTCCCCGACGGCATTTACGGGTTGACCCTCGTCGTCAAGAATCGCGCCGGCATGGGACGTGAGCCTCGGCCCGGCGATGCCCCAGAGATGCGTATCGAGATCGACACGAAGGCGCCGGTCGCGCAGCTCTTCAAGCCGACGATCGACCCGCAGAATCCGACGCAGCTGTTGCTCAAATGGAGCGCTCAAGACAAAAACCTTGGCGAAACGCCGATCACGCTCGAATACTCGGACAAGCGCGAAGGCCCCTGGCATCCGATCGAGACAAACCTCAAGAACGTCGGCCGATTCACCAACCAACTCGTCACCGGCGACTTTTCCTGGAAGATTCCCGTTGGTACGCCTGTTCAGGTGTACCTGCGTCTGCGCGTTCGCGACAAGGCGGGCAACGAAAGCATCGCAGTCACAGCCGAGCCGCAGTTCGTCGACCTCATTGAGCCGGAAGGCGCCTTGATCGGGATCGTTCCACTATCGCGCCGGCCGTAGTGACCTGAAGTCAGGCTTCAGAAGTCGGTGAAGCGCACAAGGTTCGTGGTATCGACGGGAAAAAACCCTGAATTCTCTGACGTCCGCCTACTGACCGCGGATTTATGCCACCTGACATTCGTCACCGCCGCGCAGCCGCTAAAAATGTTAATTTTTTTTTTGCGCAGGGCGGCATTTTTTGGCCTACATTTAATGCGGTGAAAGAAATCCTGTCATCGCCCCTATGTACGCGCTAACACTATGGACTCGCAAGGATCATCAGCGTTGATCGACAGGGTCACGGAAACGTGAGGTAACGATGCCGGAACGCCCGGTTTCGCTATCGAGTCGCAATGCCTGCCTGGTGCACATTTACCCCACCGGCCCAACGATGGGGACGCGATATCCACTGGGCGAATCGCCGATCGTTATTGGGCGGGCGAGCGAATGCGAGATACGCATCAACGATCATTCGGTTTCGCGCCGCCATGCGCGCATCCAGCCCGGCGCGGACGGGTTTTATACTGTCGACTTGCAGAGCACCAACGGCACCTATGTCAACGACATGCCGGCCTCGATGTATCAAGCTCAAGGACGGCGACTACCTCCGTGTCGGCAACTGCATCTACCGCTTTCTCACCGGCGGCAATGTTGAAGCCGAATATCACGAAGAAATCTACCGCCTGACGATCATCGACGGTCTCACCGAAATCCACAACAAACGCTACCTCATGGAGTTCCTGGACCGCGAGTTAGCTCGCTCCAGTCGCCACAATCGTCCGCTCTCGCTCATCCTCATCGACATCGACCGCTTCAAGACGATCAACGACCAGTACGGCCATCTGGGCGGTGACTTCACGCTGCGCGAGTTGGCCACGCGAGTCAAAGGCAATGTGCGCAAAGAAGAACTGCTGGCTCGCTACGGCGGCGAGGAATTTGCCGCGGTCTTGCCCGAGACTACGCAGGAAGGCGCCTTGATCGTTGCTGACCGTATCCTCAAGGTCGTCAACCAAACGCCGTTCCAGTTCGAGGAGAAGCTGTTCTCCGTCACCGTGAGCGCCGGCGTCGTCACCACTCAGGGCGAGCCGGACATCACCTCGGCCGAACTCATCCGCCGCGCCGACGAGAAGCTCTATCAAGCCAAAGAGAACGGCCGCAACCGCTATTGCAACTGACGCCAATTCAACGCGAGTTCAACCGCGATTGACACTTCTCGCCCTTTCATACAATCCACCGGTCATTGGACTGTGGTGGTTCGACTCCGCTTTCGTACTTTCTTTGAATCGATCTCGGATGCGATCCATTTGTTGGTAAAAAGAGAGAATGCGGTTTCAAGCCACGGCACTCCAACGTCTTCATTGCCAGAAATCCCGGTAGATGGGGAGGGATTCTTCATGCGTCTGATCTTGATCGCGCTTGTCGTGTTGTTGTCCCTCACGCCGGCGACATTCGCGCAACAAAAGAAGCGTCCGAATGTGCTCTTTCTCTTCACGGACGATCAGCGAGCCGACACGATTGCGGCGCTTGGCAACAAGCACATCAAGACGCCGAATCTCGACAGGCTGGTGCAGCGCGGCACGGCGTTCACGCGCGCCTATTGCATGGGTGCAATGCAAGGCGCCGTCTGCGTGCCGTCGCGGGCCATGGTCATGAGCGGGCGAACGCTTTTCCGTGTCAATGAAAAGCTTCAGGGCATGGCCTTGTGGCCCACGATGTTCGCCCGGGCGGGGTATCGCACGTTCATGACCGGAAAATGGCACAACCAGGAAGCCTCGGCCCTCGCTGCCTTCGCCGAAGGCAAAGGCATCTTCTTCGGCGGCATGGGCAATCCCTACGCGCTCCCGATCGCCGACATTACGCCGAAGCGAACGCTCACCGAGAAAAAGCTGACGGGCAAACACTCGGTCGCACTGTTCGCCGATAACGCCATCGAGTTCATTCAAGAGCAGAAAGGCGCCGACAAGCCGTTTGTCGCCTATGTCGCCTTCAATGGCCCGCATGATCCGCGCACGGCCCCGAAGGAGTATCACGAGCCGTACAACAAGAACAAACCGCCGCTGCCGCCCAACTTCCTCCCCGTGCATCCGTTCAACAACGGCGACATGATCGGCCGGGACGAGCGGCTCGCGCCCTGGCCACGAACGAAGGAAGTCGTGCAGCAGCATCTGGCCGATTACTATGCCTACATCACGTATCTGGACGCCCAGATCGGCCGCATCCTGGAGGCGCTGCGCGAGGCTGGGCTCGAGGACGACACGATCATCGTCTTCGCCAGCGATTCCGGTCTTGCCGTCGGCAGCCACGGCCTGTTCGGCAAGCAGAGTGTGTACGATCACTCCATGCGTTCGCCGCTTATCTTCGCGGGGCCAGGCGTGCCCAAGGGGAAAACGTCCGATGCGTTCTGCTACTTGCTGGATATCTTCCCCACGCTCGGCGCCCTAGCCGGCGTGCAAGGTCCCGAGGCCAACGAGGGCAAAAGCCTCGTGCCGATCATGAAGGGAGAAGCGACACAAGTGCGCGACTCCATCTTCCTTGCCTATCGCCAGTTCCAGCGTGCCGTGCGCGAAGATCGCTGGAAGATCATCGTCTACCCGCACATCAACAAAGTGCAACTTTTCGACATGCAGAACGATCCGCACGAGATCAAGGACCTCTCCGGCGATCCCGCGAACGCGGGGCACATTGAGCGCCTGACCCTCAAGCTCAAAGATTGGCAAAAGAAGCTTGGCGACACCCAGCCGCTCCGAAGCGCCAACACGGCGCCGGCCGATTTCGATTTTTCCAAGGTCCCACCGGCGAAGAAAAAGAAAGCTGCTCTTCTCCCGCCTCCCCTACGGGGAAGAGGGCCCGGGGGTGAGCGGGCGGGGCAGGGACTATCCCACGGGCTCGCTGCGCTCACCGCTGGGCTTCATCACCCCCCAATCGGAATGTCCTACCTCGATAACGGCACGATCAAACTTGGCGTCGATCTCAAGCTCGGCGGCGCCATCACTTATCTGTCGCCCGCAAAGGAAGAAAAAAACGTCGTCAACAACTTCGACTTTGGCAGGCAGATTCAGATGTCGTATTACGCCGGCCCGGTCCCCTTCATCGTTGGCGACAAGGAGCCGACCAAGCACTGGCGACACCTCGGCTGGAACCCCATTCAGTCCGGCGACGACTTCAAGAATCCATCCAAGGTGCTCGAATCGAAAAACGACGGTAAAACGCTCTACGTCAAGTGCATCCCCATGCAATGGCCGCTCGACAACGAGCCGGGCGAATGCTCCTTCGAGTGTTGGATTCGCCTCGACGGCGCAACGGCTCGAGTGAAATGCCGGCTCAACAACGAACGCGGCGATGCCACACAGTACGCCGCCCGAACGCAAGAGATGCCGGCCGTTTACACGAACGCGCCCTACTATCGTCTGATGACGTACACGGGCAGCAAGCCGTTCGGTGGCGATAAGTTGACGCAGATCGTGCGGCCCGAGGATCACAAAGGGCCTTGGGTGCACTGGCTTGCGACCGAGAACTGGGCGGCGCACGTCGACGAGCGCGATTGGGGCCTGGGCGTCTGGCATTCGGGAGTCTATCGCTTTAGCGGCGGATTCGCTGGAAAGCCGGGCCGCGGCGGTTCGACGCATCCGTCAGCGGGCTACATTGCTCCGCATCGCCAAGAGGTCATCGATCACAACATCCGCCATGAATACGAGTATGTTCTTGTCCTGGGCAAGCTCGACGACATTCGCGCCCACGTCGTGAAGCACGCCAGGCGTCCAGCGCCGCCCAGCTACGATTTCCGGGCCGACCGCCAGGGGTGGTACTATGTCAACGCTCGCGACACCGGCTGGCCGATCAGCGGGGAACTGAAAATGCTGCTGGAGAAAGACGATCCGCAAATGATCGCGCCGGCCACGTTCTTCGCAAGCGAGGACGCGCCGAAGTGCCGCATCGAGGCCGCGTTTTCGACGAGGGAAAAAATCGGCCAGCTCTTCTGGACGCCGTTCGAGGCGGTCGACTTTACGGAGGAATGCAGCGTGCGTTTTCCGATCGTCGGCGACGGCACGTTTCGCGTCTACGAAGTCGACCTTTCCAAGTCGGACAAATACCAGGGCACGATCGTCGGCCTCCGCTTCGATCCGATCCCAGTCGGCAACACAGGCGATTGGATGCGAATCAAGTCGATCACGTTTGGCAAATAGCCACCGTAGGCATCACGCTCCGCGTGATGGATTGCACGTAGAAGACGCTTGTCGCCATCAGCACGCGGAACGTGAGGTCTACGATTTGCGCCTGGGTCGGCTCTCCGGTTGGGCATTCCACGGGTCCTCCGGCCAGGCGTGCTTTGGGTAACGAACGCGCAACTCTTTTCGCACTTGCGGATACGTATTGTTCCAAAAACTCGCTAAATCATCGGTGACTTGCTGCGGACGCTGATTCGGCGCCAACAGATGCAAGAGAACGCGCACCCGACCGGCTGCGACACGCGGCGTGTCGGGCCAACCGAAGACCTCCTGAATGCGCACGGCAAGCACGGGAGGCCGGCCCAGCTCGTAATGGATACGCAGCCAACTGCCGCTCGGCACCTGCAATCGCTCTGGCGCTTCCCGGTCCACGGCTTGAATCTGCACGGGCGTCAATCGACTGTGAATTAGCCCAAGCCAATCGGCCTTGCGAATCTCGGCGAACGACTTGCAGTCGATGCATGCCCAGGGCAATAACTCCCGCAACTCGTCATCGTTGAATGCGGGAAGGGCAAGCTCCGGCATCCACGCGCGCAGCCAGCGCAGCCGCAGCAAGAACGAGCCGGCCGCTGCGTCGTCAGACGGTAGAACTTCGACGAGGCGTGGCCGAGCGGCGTCGGCGAGGATACGCGTTACCTCCTCCGGCGACGGCAGCGCGGCGTGGTTCTCCTCCAGCACCAAGTCCTCATACACGATCTGTTGTCGCGCCATCACTCGCTCGCTCTTGTCGTCAAAGAAAACGACGACACGGGACGTCACGCTGAGCCAATCGCGCTGGATCGACGACGCCAATCGCACCAACGTCTCCTTCGGATCTGCGTCGACGTCGATGCACAGAAACAACTCGGCGCCCGACACGCTGCACCAAGGCGCCAGCCGCACGCCCACGCCGCCGACCATGAGCCCCTTGCTCGGGTCGGATACTCGGCGAATCGCCACCCGATCCGGAAACGCTGCCAGCAGCGAGCGCAACACCGCCTCGTCGGCATCGGTTGGCGACAGTGCCGGCGCTTGATCCGTCTCCTGCTTTACGGAGCGCAAGAGCTGATCGCGAGCACGCAGTACGAATCGCGCCGCCTGCGGTTGAATCGAGCCGATAAGAGAAGTTGATGAGCCATCGCGATCAAAAGCCTCCATTGCCTCAACACGATCGAGCACATCGGAGTAGCTGGCCGATCGGCGTTTCCGCGGCGTCGCGCCCGAGCCGCGCATGAACGGATCGCGTTCCGATAACAACGCCGCCGTGAGCGCAACGCGCTCCGCGTGACCAAGCTGATGCCCCTCGATCAACATGCGGGCAAGGCGTGGATGCACAGGCAACCGAGCCATCGCCTGGCCGAGTTCCGTGACACGAATCGTCTCGCATTCCGCCTGCGCCACGGCGCCCAGAGTTCGCAACAGGCGCAACGCCGTATCGATCGCATCGTGCGTGGGCGATTCAAGCCACGGAAACGTCTGCACATCGGCTTCGCCGAGCGACAAAAGCTGTAGCACGGCCCCGCTGAGGTCGACGCGCTGGATCTCCGGTAATGTCTGCTTGTCGAGTTGTGTATGTGCAGCCGCGCTCCAGAGTCGAACGCAAATGCCCGGACGGGTGCGCCCCGCCCGGCCCGCCCGCTGTTCGGCTGAATCCTGCGCGATCTCCACCAGTTCCAGGCGATCCATGCCGACCGCGGGCTCGAACGTCTGCATCCGCGCTAAGCCGGTGTCGACGACGGCTGTGACGCCTTCGACCGTCACCGACGTTTCCGCAACATTCGTCGCCAAAACGACGCGGCGCTGCGGTTGGGGCTGCAGCGCTCGGTCCTGCTCCTCGGGCGACAGATCTCCGTGCAGGGGCAAAACCATCACGTCGTGCGTCGAGTCGGCGAGTTCACGGGCCGTCTGGCGAATTTCCTGCATGCCCGGCAAAAAACACAGCACGTCGCCATCCGTGCGACTGAGCACGCGCTCCACCGCACGGGCGGCGGCGACAGGCCACGCCTGCTGCATTGATCGCGGCTCGTAGACGATTTCCACCGGAAACAATCGGCCCTCGCTCGTCACGATCGGACAATTCCCCAAGTACGACGAAACGACTTCGGTCGCCAACGTCGCCGACATGACAACGACGCGCAACTCAGGCCGAACCGTCGTCCGCAAGAGTTGGATCATGCCGAGCGCTAGGTCATTGTCGAGCGCCCGCTCGTGGAACTCATCGAAAATCACGACGCCGACGTTTTCCAAATACGGATCGTCGTGCAGCATTCGCAAGAGGATGCCGGGCGTCATCACCACGATGCGGGTGCGCGGACCGACCTGGCGATCGAAACGGACGTGATAGCCGACATCGTCGCCGATCCGCTGTCCGCGTTCCTGGGCCATGCGCCGGGCGGCGGCGCGGGCGGCCAGACGCCTCGGCTCCAGAACGACGATTCGCCCCGGCGTCAGTCCGGCATCCAAGAGCGCCGGCGGTACACGCGTCGTCTTCCCCGCTCCCGTCGGCGCGCGCAAGACGGCCGAGTTTGCCGTTCGCAGCTTCGCCACCAACTCCGGCATTACGTCGTCGATAGGCAATCGCTCGCGCATGTCGATTCCAGAAGAGGCGACACGCAAAGGGCGCTTCGCTGGTGTCGGTGTGCCGATGCCGGCCACGGTAATGTGGCCCGCCCGGGCAATTCCAACACGGTGCGTCATTTTATTTGGACGGCGCGCCGGCGCGATTGTCCTCGGCGTGAAGCATGCCGATGAAGTACGCATGCTCAGTTTTCTCGCGGGTGCTTACAAAATACCCGGCGTGGCAACCTTGATGCCCTTGAGGATCATCTTCAGCTGATCGGGGTTGGGCGAGAATTCGAGAGCGGTGGCCTTATCGATGTCACCGCGATCGCACAGCTGCTTCAAGTTTTCGTTGAAATCGACCATGCCTTCCTGGATGCCGATGCGGATGGCATCGGGGATCTTTCCGTCCTGGCCTTCGCTGATCAGCTTGCGGATCATGGAGTTGACGATCATGATCTCATTGGTTGGCACGCGCCCCGCTTTCAGCCCCTTGATGAGCTTTTGGGCGACGACGGCCTTGAGGTTGTTGGCGAGCGCCTGACGGATGGCGCCGTGCTTGTTGGGCGGGAAGAGGTCGAGGATACGGTTGATCGTCGTGCCGGCGCTCGATGCATGGATCGTGCCGAACACCAGGTGGCCCGTCTCGGCCGCGTGCACGGCGGCTTCGAACGTTTCAATATCGCGCAACTCGCCGATGAGGATAACGTCGGGGTCCTGACGGACGGCGTCTTTCAATGCCTTGTGCCAGTCGCGCGAATCGAGGCCGATCTCGCGCTGATTGATGTACGACATGCGGTCGGTGAAGACGAACTCGATCGGGTCCTCGATCGTCAAAATGTGCAACGGTTCCGTGCCGTTGATGTAATCGAGCATCGACGCGATCGTAGTGCTTTTTCCGGAACCAGTGACGCCGGCGAGGATGACAAGGCCTTCCGGAAATTTGCAGAGCTTTTCGATGATGGGAGGCAGACCGAGCTTGTCGAAGCTGGGGATGGAGTTATTGACGCGACGTGAGACGAGCGAGAGCCGGCCGCGCTGTTTGAAGAGGCTGACGCGAAAGC
Source organism: Planctomycetota bacterium (assembly GCA_016872605.1). Classification (GTDB taxonomy): domain Bacteria; phylum Planctomycetota; class Planctomycetia; order Gemmatales; family Gemmataceae; genus SIAQ01. The sequence continues at coordinate 8,379 of VGZI01000008.1, read as the reverse complement.
GGCACTCATCGGCGCCGACGACGTAAGAGAAGTCGACGCCGCCTTCATCATCGAGAATCTTGCGCTGTTTGGCGTTGAGCACCGGATAAAGAAGCCGCTCCATGTCTTCTTGCGTAAGCGGCCGCATTTCGGTTCGGCGGATGTCGCCGCGCAGGCGCATCATCGGCGGTTGACCGACCTTCAGGTGCAAGTCGGACGCTTGCAGCTTCATGACCATGCGAAAGAGCTTGTTGACTTCGGGCTCCTTCTTGATCTCGGCGGGCGCCTTCAAGTCCGGCATGGCGTCATCGGGAAGCTTGACGAGGTCGCCGTTGGCCTTGTCTTCGGGGGCGGCCGGGGGTGCTTCTTTGACTGCTTCGGGGGCGGACATTATCAATCCTCCGTCAATCGCACGGGCACACCGCGTTCGTGGAGATACTTCTTGGTGGCGCGGATGCCATACTCATTGTAGTGGAAAATGCTGGCCGCCAAAGCCGCGTCGGCTTTAGCATCAATGAAGGCGCGGTAAAGATGCTCGGGCGAACCGGCGCCGCCGCTGGCGACGACGGGAATCGTGACGGCCTCGGCGACGGCGCGGGTCATCTCGATGTCGTAGCCTGCTTTCGTGCCGTCGGCGTCCATGGAAGTCAAGACGATCTCGCCGGCGCCGAGTTCTTCGACGCGCTTGGCCCAGGCGACTGCTTCCAGACCGGTCGGCACGCGACCGCCGTTGACGTGCACCTCCCAAATCACTCGGCCATTATTGTGCACGCGGCGCGGATCGATGTTGACGACCGTGGCGCAGCGCCCGAATTTTTGAGCGACCTGAGAAACAAGATCGGGATTGCGGACGGCGGCGGAGTTGATGCTGACTTTCTCGGCGCCGGCCTGGATGAGACGAATGGCGTCGTCGATCGTGCGAATCCCGCCGCCGACCGTGAAGGGCATGAATATTTCTTCGGAAACGCGGCGCACAACATCGAGCATGATCGCTCGGCCCTCGTGGCTGGCGCTGATGTCAAGAAAAACAAGCTCGTCGGCTCCGTCCTCCTCGTAGCGGCGAGCCACCTCAACGGGGTCGCCGGCATCGCGCAGGTTGAGAAAATTGATTCCCTTGACGACCCGACCCCGGTCGACGTCGAGGCATGGGATGATCCGTTTGGCAAGCACGCGATGGCCCTCAGGCGATGCCATCAGTTTACCGCGGCGCGCGGGACTTGCCAAGTCAACGCTCAACTCTTCGCTAACGCTCCAGGCTCTGGTGGATTGTTGGCGGCCGTCCATAGCATGAAGGTCACGCGTTCGCGCATCTTCTTGTCGTTGACCTGGACCGTCTCGGCATACGAGCGCCAGGAATAGAAGAGGATGGCGACGGACAGAGCCGACGCGGCACAGACAAACACACTCATTGTGGGAATACTCTTTGGACGGGGGCCTCTTTCTTGTTCCGTACTCAAAATGTAGCTCAGCAAACAAGGGCACGCAAACCGGCGACTCCGTAAAATCTCTGAGCGTGGCGCTCGCCGTTTGCGTTTCGCGCTGGCATCGCGCCAGAGCAGCGCTGAGTGTTAACCAGGCTTTACAACGCAGTAATGCTCGCACAGCCGTCACTCTTGATCCATCCGTGGACGCGGACGACGTTGGCCGACGGCGAGGCGTGGATTCGCTCGATCGCCGACGCCGCGGACCGCCCGCTCGGTTTCGTGCGTTACCAGGATGTGCCGGCTTTGCTCTGGTTCCTTTGGCCCCACAAGATTCGCCTGGATGTCTACGAGACGGAGGATGCCTCGCACGTGATAAGCGTGGCGCGATCCTGGACGACGCTGCACATCTGGGATGTGCAAGACGCGGAGGATCGCCACATCGGCAGCGTCTACCCGAAGAGCCTTGTCACGTCGGATCAGGTGATTCTTGGTTATCTCGACGACGATGCAAGCGGGGGCTGCTGTATTGTCGATACGAACAAACGACCGCTCGCGACGTTTGGCAGAAGAGTTGGCGCGGCGACCGAGTTTTCGCTGGCACCGGCAATTGACGCGAACCCGTTTCGCCGCATGTTGCTCTTAGCTGGCGTATTGGCACTCGATCCGCAGCCAGGATAGCAAGAAAATGTAATGGACGCTCACACGCTCGAACTTCTGGAGTTCCACAAGATCCGCGAACTTGTCGGCCGGTACGCGTTTTCGACGCTTGGCAAGGACCTGGCGTCGCAAGCCGAGCCGAGCACCGACGCGGACGGCATTCGCGCCGAGCTTGCGTTGGTGCGCGAGATGGTCGATGTACTCGGCCAAGGCCAGACGCCTCCGTTCGCCGGCCTGCGCGACGTTCGTCTGCTGGCACGCCGCGCGGCGATAGGGGCGATGTTGACGTCCGATCAGCTCCTCGATGTCGCCGCCGTCCTCACGTGTACGGGACACATGTATCGCTGGCGCATGCGCCTCAGCGAGTTGCATCAAGGCCTCATTTCCCTGACGACGCCGATCGAAGACCTCGGCCTGGTCGCCAAGTCGATCGCCGGCAGCATCGATTCGCGCGGCCACGTGCTCGATATGGCCAGTCCGGAGCTGGCGGCGGTCCGGCAGAAAATTGCCGATTTGGACGAGAAAGTCCAGTCACGCATCAAGCATCTCTTGCGCGATCCGGAGTTGCGTAAGATACTCCGCTTTCCGAACGCCACGGTCAGCGGCGATCATTATGTACTGCCGGTTGCGATCAACTACCGGCACAAGTTGACCGGCGTCATTCATCGCACCAGCAGCACAGGTGAGACGGTATACGTTGAACCGGCCGAGATCGCGCACCTGAGCGCCGAGCGCGTCGTGCTGAAGAGCGACGAGGATCGCGAAACCAAGAAGATCCTGCGCAAGCTGACCGCCGAGGTCGGCAAAGTCGCTCGTCCGCTGGCAAACGCCATCGACGCCATGGCCAAGCTCGATTACGTCGCTGCCAAAGCGCGCTATGCGCGTGAGTTCAATTTGACTTGTCCCGATATCAACACGGACGGCCGGCTCTGGCTACGCGACGCCCGGCATCCGCTCCTGGAGCAGTTGTTTCGCGAGTCGCCCGACGGTGCGACGCCACCCGCGGCTCAACGGCTGGTCGTTCCTATTGAAGTTCGCCTTGGTCAGCCGTTCAATCTGCTGATCATCACCGGACCCAACACGGGGGGGAAAACCGTCACGCTGAAAACGACCGGGCTCTTGTGCATGATGGCACAGGCCGGCATGCACATTCCCGCGGGGCAGGGGAGCAACGTGCCGGTCTTCTCTCACATTCTTGCCGACATCGGCGACGAGCAAAGCTTGGAACAATCGCTCAGCACTTTCAGCTCGCACATGTCACGCATCGCTCATATCTTGCAAACCGCCGACGCCAGGAGTCTGGTATTGCTCGACGAGCTCGGCGCCGGCACCGATCCCGTCGAGGGCGCCGCGCTCGGGCGCGCCATTCTTGACGAGCTGGACATGATCGGTTGCCGGGCCATGGTCACGACGCACCTGGGCGATCTCAAGACGTACGCGTTTCATAATGATCGAGCCGAGAATGCGGCTGTCGAGTTCGACGTACAGACGTTGCAGCCGACATATCGCTTGCACATTGGGCAGTTCGGCATGTCGAATGCGCTGAAGATAGCTCGGCGTCTCCGGTTGCCGCGCGATTTGCTGAAGCGAGCGCACAAATACTTGAAGCGTCGTCAACGCGGCGGCGCAAACCTCGTGAACCTTCAAGAACAGCGAGAGGAGACGGAAAAAGCACGCGCCGACGCGCTGCAGGCGCAGCACGAAGCGCAGAAGGAGCGAGAGGAGTACGCCCGCAAGCTGGCCGAACTGGAACGGCTAGAACGCGAGGCGAAAGCGATGCGCGAGTGGCGTGACGCGTTGAAACCGGGCGACACGGTGTGGGTGCCCAAGTACGACAAACAGGGTCGAATCGTGCGCGTTGACGCCAAACGCGGCACCGTGGTCGTCAGCCTTGGGCTAGGGCAATGGGAAGTGACGTTCGACGAGGTGTTTCCGGAGCGAAAGGCGGAGGAATGAACTCGGCTCGCCTGGCTATTCGTCGATCGGTCGGCGGCGTTGTTCCTTGATTCCGGCGCGATGGCGTTTTCCCTCCAGACGTCGGCGCTTGGAACCGCGCGACGGCCGCGATTTTTTGCGAACCTTCGGAACCACCAAGGCTTGCAGAATCATCGACCGCAATTTTTCGAGGCAGTCCTGGCGATTTCGCTCTTGGTCTCGATGGCGCTGTGAGACGATGAGAAGCTCGCCCGCTTGCGTGAAGAACCGTTTTTGCTGATCCGCCAGCCGTGCCTTCACGTCGGTCGGTAATACTGAACTCGCCGCGACGGGCCAACGCAGCACCGCCTTGGACGCGACCTTGTTGACGTTCTGTCCGCCCGGGCCGCCCGATCGGGCAAACGACCAGACGAATTCGTCATCAGGAATTTGGATGGTCGGCGAGATTTCCAACATCGTGGCGTCCAGTGACTTCGTCTAGTAAATAGTGCAACCGTTCAACGGAATGCTACTATCGTAACATGTCTCGGTCATTCTTGGGAGGCTCAATCATGCGGCTTTTTGCGTGCCTTACTGTCGCCTCGATTGTCTGCATCGGCAGCCCGGCGCATGCCGATAAGCCGGCGCCGCCGTTGACGTATACGACGATGGTCGCCAACGGCAAATACATCTTTGTGATGATCTCGCCGTGGACCGCCGAGGAGGAGATCCGATTCTATCAGCCGGAATCGCGTGCCAAGATCAAGGCACTGCGCGATCGTTATCAAAAGGGGGGCCTCTACAAGAACGACGGGTCAAAGGATCCGCTCTGGACCGTCGACTGGTTTCGCTTCGACGTCGATGTCTCGTCCGACGGCGTGCACCTGGTGAGGCACGGCGAATGGCCTCTGCTCTCCGGAAAATTCCGCGAAAAGGACCGCGCCCCTTCGAAGAAGGACTTGGGCCAAGAAGCCGTATCGTTCTTCGCCAACGGCAAGCCGGTCGCGCACCACACGATCGGGGAACTCGTTGGCGATGCCACGAAGCTGCCGATGAGCGTGTCGCACTTTATGTGGTGGAAAGACAAGCGTTTCGACGACGACCGCAAAATTGTGGAGATCGTCACGCTGGATCGCATGGCCTTCACGTTCGACATCAAGACAGGAAAGATCGTCGACCGCAAGAAAGCCAACTGATCTTTTCAATCTTCCCCCAGGCTCCGAGCCGGAGCGCAAGCGAATGGCCGATTATCGGCCCCCTTCGCTAGCGCTCCGGCTCGGACGCTTCTGAACTTGACCGGCGATCCGAAAAGCGCTACGATATCGCCCGCACCATCGACCTGAGCATCTTCGCGCGCATGACGACAAACCATGGAAGGCGTCGCTTATGACGGACACGAACACACTCGAAGAATCGCCGAACAACAGCCATGACTGGTTGCTCATCGCACTTCTCTTTGCCCTGGTGCTGCCCTTACGCCTCTGGCTGATTCACAATACCGAGGTTACCGCGCGCGACAGCATCGGCTACGTTCGCTATGCACTGCAGTTCGAGAAACAAGGCTGGAAGGAAGCGCTCACGAGCAATCATCAACATCCAGGCTATCCGCTGCTCGTGTGCCTGGTATCGGTACCGGTGCGTGCGATCGAAGGAGCGACGACGCCGGAGAATATGGCACTGTGCACGCAGCTCGTCAATCTCGTTGCGTCGCTCGTGTTGCTTGTGCCAATGTATTGGTTGGGGCGGCAGTTCTTCGATCGCGTGGTGAGTTTTTTCGGCGCGCTCCTTTTTCAGTATCTTCCCGTCAGCGGTCAGCATCTCTCCGACGGCATATCGGAGCCTGTTTATCTGCTGCTGACCGTGACAGCGCTCTTGCACATGGTGCAGGCGCTTCGTGATCGGACCATTGCGCAAGGCGCCCTGTGTGGATTGTTCACGGGCTTGGCGTATCTGACGCGTCCCGAAGGCGCCCTTGTGATCGGGGCATTCGCCATCGTGTTGACGACGATGCAGATCGTACCGTCCTGGCGCTGCCCCTGGCAGCACTTCTTGACCTGCGGCGCCGCAGCGGCGCTGTCGGCGGCGGCGGTCGGGTCGATCTACGTCCTCACCACCGGCCAACTGACGAACAAGCCCGCGGCTCGCGAAATGAGCGGCATGACGACCGCCGCGGAGCAGCGCGATCAGCCGCCGCAGCAACTTTTCGCCGCCACCGTGCCGAAGACGGGTCCGGAGGGACTGCGGCTCGTTCGCTGCGCCTGGGCGATCGGCGCGGAGCTCAACCAAGGGCTGCATTACTTCGCAAGCATCCCTGCTGTTTTGGGCCTGTTCATTTGGTTTCCGACGCTTCGCCAGCAACCGGGTTTCTGGGGACTACTGGCATATCAGGGCATTGTGGCCGCGATTCTGATGCGCCTCGCGATGATCGCCGGTTATGTGTCGGACCGCCATGTAATGATTTTGGTCCTGCTTGCATGTTACCTTGCCGTGGCTGGTGTCTGGGAGACATCGAAATTGATTTTGCAGCGCGTACGCAGCAACGACGCTGCTCCTGACGACGTTGCGGCGGCAACGCCTTGGCTCCTATCGACGTCGTTGTGGTTTGGCGTAATGTTCGCAATCGTCGTCGCGATCGGCCTGCCGAAGACGACACAGCGGCTGCACGGCAATCGCGCGGGCAACCACGCCGCCGGGTTGTGGCTGGCGGACCATCTCAAAACCGGCGATCACGTGGAAGACGATCACGCCTGGTCGCATTTTTTCTCAGGCTTACTGCTTTTGGAAGGAGCCGAGCCCGTCGTTCCAGCCGGCGTAACGCCAACGTGCTATGTCGTCACGACCCGTTCGCGCGATCCAATCATCGACGCAAGTCGGCAGGATGGGGTACTTGGGTCAGAAGCGAAGGTCGTTTACACTTGGCCGGAAAACGTGGCCGTCGAATCGGCACGCGTCGTTGTTTACGCTCAGCCGCGCGATCGAAAGAAGCATCCCTGGCGACTGGCGTCGCCGTAGGGACGGGGGGGCGTGTTTTCATCGATTGTTCGGCATCGTATCAGGTTACAATCGTGCTCCACGCTGTGCGGCCTTGCTATGGCTGTATTTCTCGGCCGCATGCGCCAGGTCGAGCAAGGATTCCATCGGCGGTGTCAGAAGGCGATGGCAGCTTTTTCCGACGCGCTCGGCAGTGAACGCCAAATCCAAGAGCGCGATCATAGCCGGCGCGCATTCGGCGCCGCAACGCCGGCAGATCGGCTCCTCGTCCTCGTCGCTGAACAACCCAAGCCCGCAGTGAGGGACGGTACACTTTCCGCACCTTGGACAGACCGTGTCTCCGTCATTCTCCACATAGCGAATGGTATAACTTTCCATCCAAGCCCCCTTCCGTACCCGCGGGTTCGAATGTCACTGCCCAATGATCGGCAATTGACTTGCGACCACCCGCGGTTGGCGGCGCGAAAATGGTTGCTGGCAGGTCAAAAAAGGACCGATGAGCGCTTCTTCGAAAGCGCTTCCTTCAGCGGTGGGTGGGAAACGGCAGGGTTGCCTGGAAGCGGCGCAGACTTTACCGATCAGGAAAGCAGTTCGGGCCTTGAAAGAGGCGTCAATAGCGTGGAATGGCCGGATCGACTTCGCAGGACCAGGCGTCGATTCCCCCGGCGAGAGAACGAATGTTGACGTGACCGAGTCGCCGCAGATACTCGGCGGCCGATTGGCTGCGCACCCCATGATGGCAGTAAACGACCGTGAGGATGTCTGAATTGACAGCGATTTCACCCGCGCGAGCCGCCAACTCGCCGAGCGGAATCAACGTGCTTTCGGGCAAACCGGCCAGCTTGCTTTCCCAAGCCTGGCGTACATCGATCAAGCGCACCACGAGGCCGTTCTCGATCAGCTTCGCCAAATCGCGCGGCGTGATTTCCTGAGCCATGGTGACAGATCCGTCAGAGCCTGAAGCGTATGCGAAGAACTGGAATCGCCTTCGCTTACGCTTCAGGCGCAGAAGGGTTACTTCTCCTTCTTCTCTTCGATTGGCTCTTTCACCGGCTGGACGAAATGGGTCGACTTCTTTTCAGCGGTCAGGCGAGCCGCATGGGCGTCGGCCTCGTCACGTTTGGGATATTCGTACTCGGCGACCTTTTGATGCGAGTTGTTGAACACGCCCCAGACGACGCGCATGCGCGTCACCTTGGCGACGCGGGTGCGTTTCGGCTTGGGCTTCTCCTTGACCTTTTTCTTTTTCTTTTTGGGAGCTTCTTCCTCGTCTGGCCCTTCCTCGCCGTCCTCGCCTTCGGCCTCCCCTGGTTCGCCTTCCTCGTCCCCTTCGTCTTCGTCTTCGTCTTCGTCTTCGTCTTCGTCGCCTTCTTCCTCGTCGGTGCGCTCTTCTTCCTCATCGAAATCTGTACGC
>VGZI01000007.1 GCA_016872605.1 Planctomycetota bacterium | reverse complement strand
ACGAGTTGTTTCGGCTTGAAACCAGCGGCGTCGGCAAGGGAGCGCTTCCCGGCTCGGCGTCGTCGATGCAAGAAGTCGTGTCGGCCGAGACCAAGGCTGCGTGGGCGTTTGCCGAGAAGGTCTATGCCGAGTACTTCGCGGCGCATCGGTGAGAGATCCATCGCTGTCACCCAGGCGTTTTCTCACCGATGATGCGCAGCACGGAGGACAGCCAAACCAGAGCGTAGTTGACAGGATCGGCCTGGCCGTCGATGATCTTTGAAAGCTCGCGCCAGTCATCAGTGAGCTGGCCAAGCGTCAGAGTTTTCGGTTCCTGATAAGGCGAGTATCGCAGCTCGGCCGGTACGAACCAGTAATAATCTTGCTCGATGTCGATACTCGTTTTTCCATTTGCATCCAAGTGCGAGAACAGCTTGTCGCAAAGAACTCGAAGCTCGGCCACGGTAATCTTCATACTCAGCATCCCTTGAGATTGTCGATCTGATTCTGAAAGTTCTTGATCTCGTTTTCCAAGTGTCTGATGCGCCCGTCAATGATGCGCTGGCGAACGTCCGGCGACGGCGCGTTCTTCAAGAAGTCCTTGTTATCGAATGCATCCGGGTTCTTCTTGAATTCCTCAAGCTTCTTTTGGTGCTCCTCGAGGCGTTTCTCGAGGGATTTGATTTTCTTTTCCTTGTTGGGATCGGGGCCACTTGGACATTCTTGCGTTTCGGTGGTGGTGTCCGTCTTCGGCACGCTGTCGGCCTTCTCATCCACCTTTTTCATCTCGTTGTATATGACGCCGGCGCCGACCACCACGACCGCCGTGATCAGGATGCCCCAACCGACCGGGCCCAACAGTCCTAATCCTGCGGCAGCCTCACCGGCCACCGCTCCGCCGCCCATCGCTCCCGCCATGCCGATTGCTCCGACGCTGCAAAGAACGAATGGGGAAAGCACAATCGCAATCACGATGCCCACGACACGGTTCGCCATGTCCGACAACTTTGAGATGAGATCCTCTTCCTCCTCTTGTTTCTTGCGCGCCGTCAACACTCTTACAAACAACTCAATTCGTGTATCGGCATCAGGCTTGGGAAGGCTCAGGTACCGACGCATCTCCGGGAGCTCGTCGAATTCAGGACCGACCATGATCGCGAGACTCGCGAAGAGCGTGATGCCACGCTCCGTTCGCAAGCCATGCGACAGCGCCCGTCGATCGGCGTCCGCGATTCGTCGAAGCAGGTCGTCATCACTGACGTGGGTGGTTTTCTCGGGCAACGCGTCACGAACGAACACCATTATCCGCCGATGAAGCGACGCGCTTGCCCGGGCTCGCATTTGATCCAGTTGCTCATCGCGAAATTGGAACACCCGATGCCCTCCGCGCGACCTGCAATTACTTACGCCCTTGGAAGTTTGATCTCACGAACGGACACACTCTTGGTTTCGCGACTAATAACCAATGGCCTACCCGCATCGTCAGCCTCGATGATGAAGCGATCGATGGGCCCAAGAAAATGCATGGCGTCGGCGTCGGAGCATGTAGGCACAAAGTTGCGCAGTACACGCGGATCGTAGAACCGAAAGAGGACAACCTTGCCCGTCGGCAACTGAACCTCCAGAAACCGCCGCAAGTGGCGACGCACCTCCGCGAACGGCGCGGGCGACGTCAGATACACTCCCCAACTATTTCCCCAGCCGTCGCGCATGAGCATCGCAAGAAACGGCGAATCCTTCGGCAGATACACGAGGTACGGTCCGTGCGGCGCCAGAGCTTCGCCCTGTGGTCCCTCGTACAAACTCTGGTATTGCTCTTTGCACGCCATCAGCTGCAGATAGATGGCAATGTCTCGAGCACCATCCAAGAGTGCAAACAACGGCGCTTGCTGCAACCGCAGAAACTCCAATACAGCGGCCGATTTGACCTCGGCCGGCACATCTGGCATGCTCGGCTCAGCCAAAGCTTGCGAAAGCCTCGCAGGTTGCGCTGGCGCTCCTGCATCAGCCTGGTCGGTAGCCAGCTTCATGAGGAATTCGCTCCGCCCCGCCTTGATCCGGTCGCCGTCTCGCACAACCGCCGCATCGACCTTGACGTCGTTCAGCGTGATCCCGAACTTACTGTTCAGATCGCGCACTCGGCAGGTCGGCCCCTCCCATTCCAGGGCGAAATGCAGGTTCGACAACAGTGGATCGTCGCGAACGATGATGGTTGCCTGATCGACCCGGCCGATCGTGACGTTCTTGCCGACCTCAAATGGCCATCGCTTCCCTGCGGACGGTCCATCGATAGCGACCAATGCGGGCTGAGTAGGCATAAGTTTCGTCGTTTAGCGTTCGCTTGGCGCCGCTTGGGCGCTCGTTATTAGACACGGGTCGCAGACCGCGCGGTTCTTCGAACCGCGGCTAAACTTCAATGCTTCACACGGAAGCAAAAGTCTAACCCTGTCACTTTTCGCAGAACGGCGCTCCGGTTTCGGCGGCAGCCTGCAGAGCAGCGCCTTGGCCCATGTCGCCGATCATCACCATGGGAAAGCCGACGACGATGGTCCCGCCATGCGCGGTGAGGTCGCCCATTCGCGCCGCCATCATGTTGCCGATCAGAACGGTCGGCGATCCTTTGGCGATAACATCCGGGGGCCCAACGCAAACGAGCATGTCGCCGACCCGCGCCGCCGGCATGCCGCCGATGATCACCGTCGGACACCCCGGAGGCAAAACCGGACCGCCGACGTGCGGAACGATCCCGGTCACCATAGGGCAAACATGCATATCGCCAACACGTGCTGCGGGAGGCATTGGATACTCCTTGCTGTCAACTAACCCAACAGGGGAGAAAAGGAGACGAGGAGCAAGGGAGAGGTGAGAAACGGTCTTCCCATCTCCCTGTCTCCCCTCTCCCTTTCCCGCACTCTTCCGTTCTGCATGTAACGCTGCGGGCTCGTTTCACGGCGCCGACTTTTGGCCGGTCTTCGAATCGTCTGCCACGGTCGGTTTCGTCGGCTGTGCCTCCTTGGCATCTGCCGGGGGCTTGGCGTCTTTCGGGGCCTCGGGACTCGAGCCGCTGCCGCTGCCTGCCGCGCCGCCGCTGTTGATCAACACCATCGTTCCCTGAATGGTGACGCCGGCAGGGCCAATGTCGACAAAACCGCCGGGCCCTTTGATCGTAAGCTGGACGCCGGCTTCGAGGATGACCTTCATGCCGGCCTTCAGATGAATCTCCTGCCCCGCTTCGACGGCGTGCTTCTTGCCGACTTTCTCCTGCTGATCGCCGCCGACAGTCAACGACTGATTGCCATCCACTTTCTCGCTTTGATTGCTCGTCACGTGCAACATGCTGTCGGCCTTGATCGTCTCGGTCTTGTGATCTTTGATCGTGATATCCTGCCCGCCATCGACCTGGATGAACTGCCCAGCCTTCACATGCAGGTGGTCGGTCGCCTCGATCAGCTCTTTTTTGTTCTTTTCGATGACGACATCGACATTGCCGCCGGCCTCGGCGTCTCCCTTGCCGACGGTGATCAGCACATTGCCTTCGATCTTCTCGACCTGATCGCGTTTGACATTGCTATGCTTGTCTTGATAGACGAGTTCGCGTTGATCGCCGACTTTCTTGCCGTCTTTTTCGGCGCCGACGATCAGGTGACGATCGTGAAGCACGAGCTCCATGGAGTCCTGTTTGACGCGCGTATCCATGTTGCGTTCGGCATGGAAGAAGATCTGCTCCTTGCCCTTGGTGTCGTCGAAACGCCACTCGTTGAAACCTTCGCCGCCGGGGGTGCTGTTGCTTTTTACGCCGGTGACTTTATTGTCTTTGGGATGTTTGCCGTCGGGCCCGTCGCCGAGATAGGGGGGCATCTGCTCAGCGTTGTAGACGCTGCCGACGATGATCGGGCAGTCGGGATTGCCTTCCAGAAACGCGACGATGACTTCCTGCCCAATGCGCGGCCAGAACGACGCCCCCCAGCGTTTGCCCGCCCACGCCTGGCCGACGCGGACCCAGCACGAGCTAGAGGCGTCGCGCTTCCCATCGCGGTCCCAGTGAAATTGCACCTTCACGCGCCCATACTTGTCCGTGAAAATCTCCTGCCCCGGCGGACCGACAACCGTCGCCGTTTGATTCCCCTGCACGAACGGCTTGGGCGTCACACGCTGGGGCCGAAAGGGCATGGCAGCCGGGATGGCGGTGAACGAGTTGACGTAGTGAAATCCCTCGCCGCCCGAGCCTGAATACTGAACTGCCGAGAGGACCTGATGCTGGATCGCGGTGAGCACATAGTCGCCGTCGGCGTTGGGATGGCGTCCGAGGCTGAACTTGTGCCCGCTGACGAGGCCTCGACAAGAACTGGATCCTTCGATCACGACGCCGTGGGCCGCTTCTTGCTGCTGGCGAAGCCCAACGGTGCGTTCGTTGTCCTTGAGGGTTTTCTGCACCTCGGCCGGCTGATCGCCGCCGCCGGGGTTGACGCCGTCGAAGCGCAGGGCGTAATCGCCGGGGTAGTCGTATACTTCGCGATCGTCCGCTTTACCGGCCTTGAGCGGATGGCTGACCTTGCCAGCCTGAACCGTGTCCTGAATGCTCGCCTTGGCCTCAAGGTTTTTCGGCGGCATCTCGAAGGTATGGTCCCACAGCTTGAATTTGCCGGTCAATAGCTCCTGCCGCTTGTTCCACGTCAGAATGCGATCCTCCGGCGTTTGCCCGGCGATGACCTTTTCGAAGACCATCTTGCTGTTGATCGGCAACTCCGGATGTGCTTGGGCGTTGTCAGCAATTACCAACTTGTGCCCGTCGGCAGCGTGGGTGAAAAAGTAGAAGATCCCCTCCTCTTCCATGAGCCGGCACGCAAAGTTGAAATCGGTCTCGCGATATTGCACGCAATAGTTGCGCGGCGGGTAGGTCCCCGTGAGTTTATGGGTCACGTTGGGATCCAGTCCTTTTAGCACCTTCTTGAGAATGTCCGGAACGCTTTGTTGCTGAAAGATGCGCGTTTGGGCAGCCTTGGTGAAGAGCCAAAACTGTGGCACGATCTCGAGTTGGTAGACACAGTAGTCGCCATCGGATTCGCCCTGGCTAAAGCGATTGCAGATGCCGCTGAAGTAGCGAGCTTTGCCGGCGGCGAGATTGAGGCGGATCGTCACCTTCTGGCCGAGCACTTGTTCAAACGCGATATTCTGCTTGGCATCGGCGATGCCGTCGATGTGGAAATGAAAGAGGCGAGAGATGCCCTCGTCGCCGTGAAAGCCGGTGATGAGCAGGGCGTCCTTGTCGAGGCCATCGATATTAACTTCCAGGGGCCGATTGGCCTGGGTGTATTTCGCTGCCATGTCGGTCCCCTGCGACAGGTTGGGTCGAGGATCGCTTCCTTATTATACGATCCACGTTAACACGTGGGCCCCGTTCGCCGGACGGCCGACCGACGGACGCTGAACATCCGTGGCTTGCGCGATCGGCTAATAGATGAGTGCTTTTTGGTCACTTCACCAGGAGCTTGACCTCCACATCGTCCATGGCGGCTTCGCCTTCGAGTACGACGACGCGCGTCTTGCCGATCAGATTGAGCGATGACCGCGCCGACGTCACAAAATAGACGCCCGGAGCAACGGATTCGAAAGTAAACGCGCCCTTTTCCTTGCTGGTGGTCTTATCCTTCACGGCGCCTTTCTCATCGATCAAAAGGACCTCTAAGCCGATCTGGCCGAGGCCGCCACGCACAACGTGGCCGGAGACCTTGGTCCCCTTTGTGGCCCTAGGACCGGCCGTGAACGTCACCGACGCACTTGCTACATCGAATGCTCCGCTCTTGGTCGACACTCTGGCTGAAAGCGACACCACCTCCGCTTTGTCCCACTCGCGCACCTCGAAAACGCACTCACTCTGGGTGTCATCCAATGTTCTCTTGCCAAGGATCGCATCCGGAGGCGCCTTTCCATCCGGCGGCAGCTTGCCTGTCACCAGAACAATTTCATCGATCGGCGCCTGTGACTTGTCGCGCTTGGCTGCGCGAACATGCACTTTGAGCGGCTTGCCGATCGGCCATTCCTTGGGAAGATCTACAAACTGAATGTTAACGGGCTTGGATACGTCCTGATTCACTCGCGCGTAAACGTAGTTGCCTTCGGTTTCCAATGCGGAGTAACGGCTACGCGGCTCGGTAGGCGCCGTCAGCTTCATGGGACTGTTCTTGAAGTTCACGCCGACCCGAAAGTAAAGATTGCCAAAAACTCGCGTGGTATCGAACTCGACCAGCCAGTCTTTGACGAGCGCGGTGCACATGAGGTTGCCCTCCTCCACGCGCAGCTCAACGCTCTGGTCGCGCAATCCAGTTTTTCGAACGACATCAAGAAACTCCTTTTTCTCACCTGCACGATCCAGCGCTATCTCCACGCTGTAGTCGGGGCTTAACGGGCCATCCATCTCGAGGTGAACAAGGAACTTGGGATCCGGATTGTGATAGCGGTCCACCTTGATACGCGCCCCGATTGTCTCACCGAGGTTCCGCGTGCCGAGATCGCCGGCGCCCGCCAACTTGACGGGATGAAATACGAAGGCCCTCTCGAATCCGTCGACATCGATGTAGAGACTTCCTTCGCCGAGCGCTGCCGCCGGCGCGATGAACGCGAGGTCTTCGCAAAAGAGCTTGGCCTCCTGCTTTGGCCCGGTGAGCACTTGCGCTTGGGTTCCCTTTTTGCTTGACTCAAACTCCGGCCCGACGCGGAGCTGAAGCGGCATCAACCTAGGCCCCGGTTCCTCCTTCGAGTTCTTCAGCGTGAAAACGGCCCGGCGTTTTTCCTCCCACTTGCCGGACGCACTTACATAATCGCGCGGCTCCCGAATCTCCACGCGTAGCGGCTGTTTGAACACAATGGGCTCATCGTTCTGCTTTCCCTCGATCGTCAGTTCCAGCGAGTAGGGAGGCTGCGGCAAGGTCGTTTTTTCTGGTCCTTTGTCCGGCTTGCCCCATTCGATCGCCACCTCGTCATTCTGCGCCAACTTCTCCACCACCTTCACACTCTGGGCTATTAGATGCGTTTTGGTTCCGGCCTTGTACAGCAACTTGAATGTGACATCTCGTAGCGGCGTCTCATCCGGATTCTTCACGCGAAGCTGAAGCACGGTCGGCGCATTGGGCCGGACGCGAATCACCGCTTCCTTCGCGTCCTTGGTGGCGAGGACCGTGGTCGCCAAGGGCACTCCCTGGGCCGACATGCTCGCCGGCATGAACAAAATGCAAACGACAAACGTGGCGAACGTACGAACACCTGGCATGATTGACACCTCGCAGATTGAGGAGCATTGATCGGCAGCGCGGCTACGAGCGAATCCTGCGTCGTCTAGAAAAGGACGGGGCCGATGTCGCTGGATGCAAATATATGGGCATTGCACTAAACCGGTGCAAAAAAACCTCCGGCGATGAACCGGAGGCTTGAAAGAGCACGAGACTACGATTCCATGTCAGCGTTACTTCTTGTCCTTCTTTTCCTTCTTATCTTTCTTATCCTTGCCGAACCCGCCGAAGCCGCTCCAGGGGTTGCTTGGCCGCTCCGATGACCTCGAACCACTTGAACCAAGAGTCGCGGTTCGAGGAGTATTCGAGGCGCCTGCAAGAAAACGAAGTGCCTCATCAGGGGTGATGTAGCCGTCGCCATCGAGGTCCCATTTGGCGAATTCATCGAGGTCGGGGCTGATGCTGTGTTTCTCGAGGGCGCTGCCGCCGCGGCGCCATTCAAACATGGCCACCTGGCCATCCTTGTCGGTGTCGAGTTCTTTGAACCATGCGGGGAGGCCGGCCAGCGTGACGCCACCTGGACGATACACGACCGGTTTGCGATCGAGTTCTTCCACTTCGATGATGATCGAAGCGATATTGCGCGTGCTGGAATCTTCCCCGCTACCGACCATGCGTGCCGAGAAGTACTCGCGGAACTCATAGAGATCGATCAAGCCATCGCTGTTCTTGTCGTATTTCTGCAAGCCGAAACGAAGGGGTCCGGGCATTTCATTCTGGTTGAGTTTGCCGTCGCCGTCGGTGTCGAGACGTTTGAATTGGGCGTCAGCGAGTTCGTTCAGGATTTTGGCGCTAACGGGGCCTTGGGGCACCGTGGGCATTCCCGGCATGCCGCCACCAAAGTCGAATTTTTTCTTTCCCATGCTGCCAAAGTCCGTTGCAGGTGGCCCACTACCTGGACCAGTGGGCCCACCGCTGCCTGGCCCCGCTGGTGGCCGGCCTGGGCCGCCGCTCTTGCCGAATCCCATGCCCCCCGCCAGTTTCGCCCTGTATTGTTCATAAAAGTCGAGGAACTGGGGCCGCGTGAGCTGGCCACTGCGGATTCCTTTGTCTTCGGCATACTGAATGAGAGCTGGCCGAAGCATTCTGAAGCTGTCGATAGAAACGGACCCCCCTCCGTTTGAATATTTATCGAAGATTGAGTTTCCGTCGTCCCCGCCGCCGCCAAAGCCGAAGCTTCCTTTCTTCTTGCCGCTGCCGCCGCCGAACTGCGCCGACATCAAACCGGGAATCAACAAGATCAATGCGCACCCGAAAACCAACAACCCGAGGATTCTCGTTTTGCGCATGGCCGTCCTCCCGATAAGTGGAAAGTCGATTTCTCACTTACCAATGTAACAACCCGGAAGCCTGTTTGTCACCCAACAAATCGTCTACTCATCCCTTTTTAATATTTCGGCAGTCTCGAAACACACCCACCGCATTCATACTTTGAGCTTCTTCATTCTTTCGTCTTTTCGTTTACTCCATCCTGTCACGATATCGCCGTGAAGGAAGTCAGACGATCCGTGGGAAGGATGAATATCACTTCGGCGGTGGCGCCGGACGCTCCTTTGCCGTGACATCCATCCCTGAGTCCTCGGGCGGGGGAGGCGCCGGATTTTCGGGCACCGGTTGGGAACAACCAAACGCCATTGCAAGCAATATCGAAGCGACAAGGAGCGCGAGGATCAAACGCATCGGCACTCTCCTGGACAGACCCAAGTAAGGCGGAAGTGGAACATCTTGACGTAGGTCAGGTTTTCTCGCCTAACCAAATCCGCGAAACGTCGGGCTGGAAAGCCTGATCTACGCCAAGTTGACCCAATGCGACGACGACCCGCACACTGGGACAAACGGATCGACCGGACACGGGAAGTTGTCAAGGAAAATTGATCGTTTCACTTCCGTTGCGAGTCGAAAACGCAGCGATGATGTTATTGGCCTCGTATCCAATCCAACGCACGGAACCGTCGCAGAGCAGAAAGTTAGCTCCGCCTCCTGGGTGGAGACTCCAATAATGGGCCGCGTCGCACCCGATGTCAGGGTGTCCTTGCGTGAGGCCGATCTTCTGCGCTGCCGTGCCGTCGCAGGCCTTATTGGGGCCGCCTGAATAATTCCTGATAAAGTAGTTTGCAAGCGCCAGATCATTCGACGTCATCACGCAGTCGGCCGTGCCTCGTCCGTCATAGCCATAAGCGGCAAACCACCAGCCATACTCCAGATTCGAATTGGGCGGACGTTCGCCCACCAACATCGTATTGCTGGTCCCGTCCGAGATATCTCGCGTCAGATTAATGGCCGAATCGTAGTACAAAACTCCGTTACTAGACCTCGATGCCGTGCCGGCGTTTCCGAGGTAGCAGGTGAGCGCCTGGTCCTTGATTCGAGAGCTGGCGCCGGGAAAAACCTGTTGACCACGGCCATCGCCCGGACACGTGTAAATGGGCATAAGCACGGGGCATGCCGGATTGTACCAGGCATACCAGTTCGAACCACCGCTGGCGGAAAATGTCTTGGCCTGCTTCCATAGCGGCTCTTGCTCGATGTACGGCAGGATGTATCCCATCCACGTCCATGCTCCTTCAAAAGGGAAGCCGCTCGTGTAACGCGAGTAGCCTTTCGGAAGTGTCTTGAAAGTATCATGGTAGTTGTGCAGGCCGATCCCCTGCTGCTTCATGTTGTTGACACATTGCATTCGTGCCGAGGCCGCACGTACTTTCTGCACCGCAGGCAACAACAAGCCGATAAGGATAGCGATGATGGCAATCACCACCAACAACTCAATGAGCGTAAATGCTCGGCGCAATTTGGAACTACGCATGAAACACCTCAAAAAACAATGAAGAAGAAGTAAACATTGTACATGAGAGCATACTGCCGGCAAAATTGCAATGAAAAAATGAAGAATTCTGAAAAAATGAGAAGAAATCCCATTCGCACTGCATGATCAAGTTTTCACTAACAGACCTCGTCAGCCATGAAGCCGGTGGCCGACGTGAGATCGGCGCCAACTCCATGGCGAGTGCTTCTGCTTGAAAACCCATTCGATTCTTATGCAGAGCCGGCCGGTGGCTTGCCATTCGAGCCATTCTCAGTCGCTTCGGCCCCGGCGGCTGGCGTCTCGGCCTTTTGCCCCGCAGCCTTCTCAGCTGCTTCCTGCTCCGCTGCCATCTGATTGAATTGCTGAGCAACGAAGTAAAACGCGACGATCACTACCACCATGAGCCCCGTGAGCATCAAATGGTAGTTTCCGGGGGACATCGTGCTGTAGAGTCGGCCAACCGGCGCGTTGATGAAGAAATTGGCGATCGCGACGGTCATGAGCCAGCATGCCGTGACGAAACTCTTCATCGATTGCGGCGCCACGACGAATGCCAACTCCAGGCCCGTGATGGAGATCAACACTTCTGCCAGCGTGAGTGTGATGAACGCCAGCACTTCCCACCAGAGCGACACGCTGCGCGCAGCAGTTGAAGTGGCGCCTTTCTCAATCCAGTGGGTGATCGTCGCCGTTTGGTCGGTAGTCAATCCGACTTCGAGCCAATCGCCGATGGCCGCCAGCTGCTTCCTGCTGAGTCCGGGGCCCGTCCACTGCTCGATCATCTTGAACTCGGCGTCTTCGCTGGTATCGGGCGGAATCAGGCTCTTGTGATCCTTAAAGATCAAGCTCTTCTTGGGATCATTGGCGACGACGGCAGGACCGGATTTGCCCGGCTTCATGATTCCTTCGAGCGTTCTGAGATCAAGCCCTGCCGTGGCCGTCTTGCCGTGACATTGCACACAGCTGCCGTTGAGAATGGGACGAACGTCCTTCTCATAGCGCGGCGTGACCACGCGTACCGGCGCTTCCTTCTTCGTCTCGGAGACGACCGTGATCGTCACCTGTTTGCTGGCGCCCAATTCGGCTGCGGGCTTCGCCTTGTCGCGGCGACGGACATATTCCTTCTTGCCGGCGCCCTCGCCGGAGCTCGATACGACTCCCACCGTCACCTTGCTCGGATCATCGACGACAATGTTGGTGATCGACCTCTCCGACTTCACAACGACTTTGTCTTCGTAGGCATCGCACTGATACCCCGCGATTGCCATGATCAGCATGCTCAACATCGTAAGCACGAAGCCGATGATGATTTTGTCGGTGGGCCTCACCGTATAGCCTTTGCTCTCGACGAAGTTCCACAGCACCGGCATCAGCGGCACAAATATCACAATCAACACCGGATTCAGAGTTCCGATCTGCTCGACGGAAATCTCCCAGCCGAAAATTCGCAAGTCGGTGAAATCGCGAGCGAAGAAAATCCAGATCGTGTGGCTTTGGTCGAAGATCGCCCAGAAGAATGTGATGACCAGGAAGATGCCCGCGACCCGGCGCAATGTCAACCACTTCAGAGCGGTTTCCTCCGGAGTCGACTCCTTGTATACGATCGTTTCAACCGCATAAAACGGCTTTCCCGCCGCGAAGATCAAGAACGACACCGCCATCAAAACCGCAGGACACATGAACGCAATCGAGTAGCCGTAATCGTCGCGGATGAGCGGTAGGAAGAAGTAGGACAATGCCGCCCCGACGTTGATCGCCATATAAAACATGCCGAACGCCATCGAGCGGAGCGCTTCATCGCCGGGACGCATTTGATCGTAGGTCATTCCCATGAGCGTCGAGATGTTCGGCTTGATGATGCC
This sequence comes from Planctomycetota bacterium, assembly GCA_016872605.1. Lineage (GTDB taxonomy): Bacteria > Planctomycetota > Planctomycetia > Gemmatales > Gemmataceae > SIAQ01. Next base: position 61,683 of record VGZI01000007.1, on the reverse strand, counting down.
GCTGCCCATGGCCAAAAGCGAGAGGGCCACCATGGTCCAAAAGACGGTCTCATAGCTCATCAATACATGGCCGAGGATGTACGGGATCGAGAACATCACGATGAGCCGATACTTGCCCAGATACTGATCCGCAAGAAAGCCGCCGACGAGCGGCAGAACGTACGCCCCCGCCTTGAACATCGACACCCACGTGTTGGAGTTGGCGTCACCCAGGTAGAGGCCGTTGTCGTCCGCGATGAATCGCGGCAAGATCGCCATCATGCCGTAAAACGAGCAGCGTTCGGCCAACTCGCCCCAGAAAATGAACCAGAAGCCGATGGGATGGTTGATTAGCGTGCTGATGAGCGATGGTTTCTCAGGAGGTGGGACGTCGGGCACGGGAGAGGTTGCCTGGGATGCGGTTGGCGCGCTCATGAACAAGATCTCCTCAGTACGCTTTGTCGCTGCGAAGTGAGGTTAGGGTACAGGGATTTTTCATAAAACACAACCGTTGGCTGTCGATTTTGTGGTGAAATATCAGAGCCTGAAGCGTTAGCGAAGGAAGAGCTTCTCTTCGCGAACGCCTCAGGCTCTGACGGGACTGATCGGAACAAGCCGCATGAACATCGAGCACGTCGCCCTCAACGTCCCCGATCCGGTTCGCATGGCGGCGTGGTATGTCGAACATCTCGGCCTGCGCGTCCTGCGCAAGCAAGAGCAAGCGCCGTTCACGCACTTCATCGCCGATCAGGCTGGGCGTGTTGTGTTGGAGTTGTACTGCCATGCCAAGGCCGCCATGCCCAACTACGGGGCGCTCGATCCCTTGTCGCTGCACATCGCCTTCATGGCCAACGACGTGGCCGCCGAACGCACTCGCCTATTGGCGGCAGGTTGCAAGCCGGCGGGGGACATCGTGACCACCGAGGCCGGCGACGTCATGACCTTCGTGCGCGATCCGTGGCAGGTGACGATTCAACTCGTGAAGCGTGCCAACCCATTGCTATGATTCTGCTCAGCTACCGGATTTCTTGACGAGATGCCGGTCGAACCAGTCGATGATAATGGGAAAGTCCTTGTCCGCTTTGCTGAAGTCGTGGCCCCGCCCTTTGCGAACGACCAGTTCCGCCACGGCCTTCTCCTCCTTGAATCGAGCCATGAGTGCTTCGGCCTGGCTTATCGGCACCAGTGCATCCGCGTCGCCGTGAATGATAAGCGTCGGCGCCGACTTTTCGCTGACATGCGTGATCGGCGACATCTTGCGGGCAATCTCCATCCGCTTTTCGTCGCTGACGCGTTCGAATTGCTTGGTCTTCGGATCGAAGTCGCGCACGTCGATTACTAACCGAAATCGCTCAAGCAGACCATCGGGGGCGAATGCGTATTTGCCCTTGCCCCCATAGTTGAGAAAATCGGTGGGCGGGAAAATGCAAGCGACGGCTTGCACCCGGCTCGATGCACGTTCGACGGGGTCAGGAGCTTTGGAGTTGCCCGCGGCGCCGGTGGTGCCGAGCATGAGCGAGAGATGCCCGCCGGCGGAGGCGCCGGTGACGCCGATGCGGTCCGGATCGATCTTGAACGTTTTGGCGTTGTGCCGAATGAAGCGGACGGCCCGCGTCACATCGGTAACTGCGTCGGGAATGGTGAACTTCGGTTGACTGGCGTGAACGACCGCAAAGACCGTATAGCCACGCTTGATCGGCTCGGCGAGGAACTGGCCAAAGATCGGCCCGTCAATCGCCGCCGGATCGGAAATCCACCCGCCGCTGACCATCAACACGATCGCCGACCCATTGGCATCCTTCTTCGCCGTGAACACGTCCATGGTGAGCGCCAGGCCGAACTTGCGGCCATAGATCACGTCCTTGACTCGCGTGGCCGGCAAGTCCTTGACGCTCTGAGCCTGCGAGATGTGCGGCGAAATCAGCACGAGGATGGCGACGGCAATAATGTGCGTATTCATGGCGAACTCCAGTGCTTGCATAGGGATTCGTTCGCGGTTGATATACAGACGCAAGCGAGTTACGGCAAAGCGTGACCCTACGCTACTTTTCTGGAGAATTATCTTGCATTCTCTGATTGCGTCGGAGAGAATCCATCCCAATTCCGATCATCATTCGTGGAGTCGGCCATGAAACGCGTTCTCTCGCTGGTTGCCGCCGTCGCTTTGATCTGCGTCGTGATCGTTTTCGCCATGCAGCCGCCGCCGTCGTTTCCGCTGCTTGACTGGGCGAAAAAAGCTTCGCCCGGCAAGAAGCGTATCGCCGTGCTGCTCGAGTTTGGGCTCAAGGATCCGGCGGGCCGCGATTGGTCGGGGCAGGCTACTGTCACCGGCGCCAGGGTCGTGCATCGCGAGGGCTATCGCTTTCGCGGCGACGACAAGGTCGAAACCAAGGGGGAAGTGACGAACTGGCAAGCGAAAACACGTGCGCCGGTTCGCGCGCCGAAGGGTCAACCTGCCATCAGCAAACTCGAACCGGTTGCCACCGTCGGCGTCGTGCTGCACCTGGAAGATTTCGACGACAAGACGACGTTGTCGGTTCTTCACGACGGCGCCAAGGCGGGGGTGGCGCTCAACGACGTGCTCGCCGGCAAGCCGCAACGTCTCTTCAATGGCGACGCCGTGGCGCGTTTGGTTTCGACCGCGACGCCGATCGCCGGCACCAAGCTCGAAGAGGACATGCCCGCCGCGTGTCACGGCCCCGACGGCACGCTCTGGGTCGCCTACGTCGCGTACAGGCACCGCGACGAGTCCCGCCGCATCGAGGCGCCCCAGCTCAAGGAACAACCCAAGGATTTCAAGGATTATTACAAGCCAGAATTTGGCGATCAGGTGTTTGTCAAGTCCTACAAGGACGGCAAATGGAGCGAGCCGATCGCCATCACCGACGCCAAGCAAGACATCGCCCGCTGCGCCATCGCCGCCAGCGCTGACGGCGACGTGTGGGTCGTTTACAGTGCGCATCGCGACTCAAGTTTCCCATTGCACGCGCGCAAGATCGGCAGCGATGGCAAGCTCTCTGCGGAGAGGCGTCTCAACAAGATCGCCGACCGTGAGCTGGCGCCGGCGATGACGACAGATGCTCAGGGCAATCTCTGGGTCGCCTGCCAGAACTGGATCGAGGGTCAGTCCGGCATCGATGTTCACTTCTGCAGTCGCGACCTTCAAATCCAAGAAACGGAAGTCGTTCTAGGTGTCGAAGGCAACTGCTGGCATCCGACGATCGCCGCCTCGCCGACCGGCCAGGTTACGGTTGCCTTCGATCGCTATCGCAGCGGGAACTATGATGTCGAAGGCATTATTTTTGACCGCGCTCGCAAGGCGACGAACCAGATTCGCGTCGCGACTTCCACGAAATTCGAAGCTCGGCCATCGGTCGTTTACGACCCGCAAGGCCGGCTTTGGATCGCCTACGAAGAAGGCCCCGAACACTGGGGACAGGACTACGGTTCGCTCGTCCCCGGTAAAGGCAATCCGCTCTACAGTTCGCGCTCGGTGCGAGTCGTCTGCCTCGACACGGACGGCAAACTCAAGAAGCCGACCGCCGAGTTGCCGACGTCAACCGTCGTGCAGCCGCCGATGGCCGGCGACGCGCTCAAGACCAACCTCTTCGAACGCGGCAGCCGCTTCGCCTACCCGCAAATCGGCATCGACGGCAGCGGCAACGTCTGGCTCACCTATCGACGCAACTTCGGCTCACGGTACAGTTCGCACCCGGGCGCCTATTGGATCACCTACGCTCGTCGACTCGATGGCCAAGCCTGGAGCAACGAGATCGAGGTGCATCACTCCGATGGCTTGCTCGATCATCGCCCCGTGCTGCTGCCTCATTCGGGCGGCGGCCTGACGATCATCCACAACACCGATGGCCGTTACACGACGCCGAACGACGTCGACAATCAGATCTACATGAGCGTGATCGATCTGCCGCCCAAAGCGACGGCGTTGAACCTGGTCGAGCACAAAGCGGGCGAGAACCCGCTGACGCCCAAGGTCGTCGCCGAGAACGCCGCCGTCAAACGAATGCGCCAACATCGCCTCAAGGTCGGCGGCAAGACGCTTCAGTATCTGCGCGGCGAGTACCATCGCCACACCGAAATCTCCTGGGACGGCGCTCCCGACGGATCGTTGGAGGACATGTTCCGCTACGCCATCGACGCCGCCCAGTTCGACTGGATCGGCAACGGCGATCACGACAACGGCGCGGGCCGCGAGTACTCCTGGTGGCTCACACAGAAGTTCACCGACGCCTATCACACAAAAGCCTTCACGACCATGTTCACCTACGAACGCTCCGTCCCGTATCCGCATGGCCATCGCAACGTCATGTTCGCCCAGCGCGGCGTGATGACGTTGCCGAGATTGGCGCCGCCCAAGGGCGATCCGCCGCCTGATGAGGAGAACAAGAAAAAGAAAGGCGCCTGGCCCGGCAACGTCCACCCCGACGACGCCAAGATGCTCTACCGCTATCTCCGCGAGCACAACGGCATCTGCGCCAGCCACACCAGCGCCACCGGCATGGGCACCGACTGGCGCGACAACGATCCAGTCGTCGAACCGATCGTCGAAATCTATCAGGGTGACCGCATGTCCTACGAGATGGAAGACGCCCCGCGCGCCGGCTACGATCCGAAGTCCGGCAAAGACCCCGCCAACGTCGCCGGCTGGTATCCCAAGGGCTTCGTCAACCTCGCCCTACAAAAGGACGTCAAGTTCGGCTTCCAGGCGTCGAGCGATCACTGGTCGACGCACATCTCGTACTTCATCATCCTCGCCGAGGGGCGCGATCGGCAGAGCTTGCTCAAGGCCGTCAAGCAGCGTCATTGCTACGGCGCGACGGACAACATCCTCGTCGACTTCCGCTCGGGCGACAAAATCATGGGCGACGACCTGATCGTCGATCGTCCGCCGACGTTCGACATCCACGTCGTCGGTACGGGCAAGATCGCCAAGATCGATATCCTGCGCGATAGCAAGGTGATCGAAACGATTCAACCGAAAGGCAGCGAGTTCAAAGGCCAATGGACCGCCAAGATGCTTGCGCCGGCGCACTATTTCTACATCCGCGTACTGCAAGCCGACGGCGAAATCGCCTGGGGCTCGCCGATCTGGGTGCAAACGCGGAACTAAACAGCGGAGGGGTTGATGGTCGGCCTGCGCTTGAATCTGGGCGGCGAAGGAGAAGAACCTGATTGCATCAACCAGCAGCCGCCCTGGGTCGATCTGTCCCATCCGGCATCTCGAACCGGGCAACCGTTATCCACCTCAACTCGGATGGGCGTCAGCACACGTGAATTGGGCCGTCCACTTCACCGCTCAGTTCCGCGATCGTGTCAATGGACAAAGACTGACGTCGCGAACGGTAACGCTTCCGGAGTTGGTCCATTGCGCGTCGCGTCGCCAGGCACGCCAGGAATGACGACCAATCATCTATCGGCTGCGCCTGCGCAACACGAAAGGCAGCGAAGAACGTCTCCTGGTAGCAATCGAATGCATCCTCCCGGTGGTTTAGCAGCCGATAGCAAGTCTGCCAAACCATCGGGCCGTGCCGAGCCAAGATTGCCCCCCCCAGTCAACCATTGTTCGTCCCTGCCAACCAAATGAATAGTCGCTGCGGCGGAGGCCAACGTTACAGGTCGCAATGACCATATCAAGCGACGCGGAGTGGCCGTGATAATCGTCCGTTCGTGGGCCCTGAATCGATTGCACTCGTCGTGCCAGCGCGACTTTGGGTATAATCGTAGTTGACGAGAGAAAGGGCGAAAAGGAGAGAAGTGCAGGGGTCAAGTAGTGGCGAGTGACGAGTGGAGAGTGGCGAGAGAGGAAGCAACAACGAGCCAGGTCGACCGATGGCTTCCTTTCTTTCGCCTCTGCCTTTCTCCTCGTCTGGCATTTTCCCTTTTTTCCACGGGCCGTCCGCGCATGATCTTTGTCTATCCAATTCTGTTGGGCGGTCTTGTTCTCGCCGCGTTGCCGGTGCTGTTGCATTTCTTGATCAGCCGGCAGCCGACCCCTCTCACGTTTCCCGCGTTTCGATTTCTGATGCAGAAGGAACGGTCCAATACGCGAAGTCTGCAGCTTCGCCACTTGCTTTTGCTGCTGTTACGGATCGGTCTGGTCGTGCTCGTATGTGTCGCGCTGGCACGGCTTCGCATTTTTCAGGAGACGCTCGGATTGAGCCGCGAAAAACCCGCGGCGATTGTGCTCGTGTTCGACACCAGCCCAAGCATGGACTACAAGGTCGGCGGCGCATCCCGGCTCGATCTGGCGAAAAAGCGAGCGTTCGAACTGCTCGACCAACTCCCCGAGGATGGACGGACGCTCATTCTCGACGCCTGCGATCCCGATAGTTTCTCCAGCGCGGAGTGGCTCAAATCGCTTGAGAAAGCCCGGCAACGCATTCAGTCGCTGACAATTCAAGTGCGTCCCGAGCCGGTGACCAAGGCGATCGACGAAGGGCTGCGGCGTTTTGCCGAATGGGATGGTCCCCGCGGCGATCCCGAAGCTGCGCAGTTGCCGCGCTTCCTATGCGTTTTCAGTGATCGCACGGTCGGATCGTGGGGTGGACGCACGCCGGCCAAGACGAACTCGACCGTTCCCGTCAAACGTTGGTACTTCGACGTCGGCGTTGACGATCCCGTCGATCTGGCCATTTCCGCCACCGACTTCGCTTCGGGCCGGGATTCGTTCACGGCCGGCGAGCGGATTCCGTTGCGCGTCACCGTCAAAGCGACCGGCAAAGGCAAGGACAAGGACGTGCAAAACCTGCTCGTTGTCCTGGTCGACGGCAAAGAGGCGATTCGTCAGGCGTTCGACCTGGAGGCGGACAAGCAGCGAACACTCGCTCTTGACCTCGAGTCGGCCAAACTCGACCCCGGGTTTCATTCGGTTGAGATTCGTCTCGGAACATCCGACGACTCGCTGGCATTCAACAACGTGCGCTTTGCCACGATTCACCTTCACACCATGCCGCCAGTGCTCGTGTTGGCAGACGACCCGAGCCGAACGAAACCGTTCGCCGATCGGCTGCGAGCGCTCCTATATGCGGTGGATCACAAAGACGTGCGCGACAAGCCGACCTTGTCGCGTTACGAAGCGGTGTTCCTGGTAGGCGTTCACGCGCCGAGCGAGGCGCTTTGGGAAGCGCTGGACGATTACATGCAGAACGGCGGCGGCGTGGCGATCATCCCGCCGGCGCTCGACGACCCGCCTGCGCCATATGCCAGTGCCGCCGCGCAAAAGGTGATGCCGGGCCGAATTGTCAAGCGCATCGACGCGCCCGCCAAAGACGGCGCACGATGGGAACTCAACCGTATGGACACACGCCATTCCTTTGTCGCCCCGCTCATGGACTGGCTTGTGGAAGACTGGGATTTTCTGCGTCATCCGACAGCGTACAAGTACTGGGAGGTGGAGCCGAACGACTCGGGCGCGCACGTGGTCCGCTACGATGACGGTGAGCCCGGTCGATCCGCGGTTGTCGTCGGGAAGGCGCCTCGAAAAGTCGTCCTTGTGACGACGCCGCTCGGCGACGACTCGGGCCGATGGCACAACTACAACGAGCGGACCAACGCCTTTGGCTTCGCGTTGCCGCAGTTATGCGCCAAGTATTTGTGTGCCGCACGCGCGGAGCAACGGCTCAATTATCAGTTCGGCGCCGAACTGCCGCATGTGCGCAAGGATGCCGCGTTCAGCTTTCCAAAACATGTGCTTTCACTCGATGGTCTGGATCGCGACATCGCCTTCGACGCCGCGAATCGATGGGTCGGCAAGAACGTGGGCAAAGCTGGCACGTACGCCATTGCCGGGGTCAATGCGGCGACGCAGGAACGCAAGACGCTGCATCAGTTCAGCATCAATGTGCCCGCCGAGGAAAGCGATCTCTCTCTTGTCAAGGCGTCAAAGATCGAGAAGGCTCTCGGCGCGGGCTCGCACGTTCCGCTTGATCGCAAGACGCCACTGCGTGAATCGCTGCAGTGGGACGAACCTATGGAGTTGTTCCCCTGGTTGATGATTGGCCTGCTTTTCCTGCTAGCGTTTGAGAATCTGCTGGCGAATAAGTTCTACCAGCATGACGAAGAGGAAGGATCGGCGAGCCGAGCCGCGTAAGCAGCCGGTTGAGGATGATATTCGCCGCCGGGTGAGGGACGACACGGTGAACCAGTTCGCGGACATGAATCTGGCGTTCGACCCGGCAGGCCCATTCGCGCTGCCGACGCTCGGCCTACCGTTGCTCGGTACTGCGGCCGCATTGCTCGTACTGCTGACCATCTGGACCTACCTTGGCGTCCAGAATGTGACCGGTCGGCAGGTTGCCGTCGTTCTGTTTCTTCGCCTGGCCGCGCTCGCCGTCGCGTTCATGATGCTTTTGCGGCCGTCCTTCGCATTCACGGAACTAGAAGGCGTCGAGACGACCAAGCTGCTCGTCGTCTTCGACATCTCCGAGAGCATGAAGGCAAAAGACAGCGATTCCGTGCCGACACGATGGGAACAACTCATCTCGGCCTGGGACGCGCCGGACGTGCAAAGGCGTCTTGATCGTCTTCGCACGCAGCAGCGCATCGAAGTCGTTCGCTACCTGGCGGCGGAGGATTTGCTGCCCGATAGGCATGACCCAACGCCGACGGGCAAGCGCACCGACATCGGCGCCTGGCTCAAGCAACTGCGAAGCCGGCATGGTTTCGAGAAAAACCTGCGGGGCGTTTTGCTCTTCAGCGACGGCGCCGACAACGGCACACGCTTTTCCGCTCCCGAAGAAGCCCGTGCCTGGCGCGGCACGGCGCCGATCCAGACGTTCGGCCTGGGCGACCCGGAGAACAAGAAGTACCGCAAGGACATCGGCCTGACGCGCTTCGACGCCGCCGCTGGTCCCTTGTACGTGAACGCGAAATTCACCGTAAAAGCAATCGCGCAAGCGCCCGGTTTCAAAGGCCAAGACGTGGCGGTCGAGGTGCTTCTGGAAGATGTCGCGGGGAAGACATCGAAAAAGATCGGCGCGATCCCGCTCATGCGCATGGCACAAGAGAAGGACCAGGCGATTTTCGTCCCATGCTCCGCGCCCGAGGAGCCAGGCGAATACAAGCTCACGCTAAGAATTCCGCCGCATGCCGAAGAAGCGAACGTCGAGAACAACGAAATCAGCACGTACATCCAGGTTATCGAGGACAAGACAAACATTCTGTGGGTCGATCGGCCACGCGTCTATGAGCCGACGTACGCGATTCGCACGCTAATGCGCGAGAAGCAGTTCGATGTCTTCACCTTCGAACCGCCGTCCGACGCAAAAGGGGATGCCATCAAGTTCTACGAGTTCGATCGCCGACACTACCACGTCATCGTCATCGGCGATGTATCGGCAAAGCGATTCTCGCTCGGCGACGACAAAGTGTTCGAGAAGATTCGCGAACTCGTCCAGGGAAAATCGGGCGACGCCAAGAAACGCAGCGGCTTGTTGATGCTCGGCGGCAGCGAGACTTTTGCAACCGGCGGTTGGCATATACATCCTGCAATCGCCGGTCTGTTGCCGGTGAGGCTCGATTCGAAGGCCACGTACACCAAGGCGCCGACGCTGGCCGTTCCCGCCAAGGGCGCCGGCAGCTTTTCGTTTCTCAAGCTCGACCGCGATGTCAAAAAGAACGACGCCATTTGGCAAGAAACGTTCGCACCGCTCCGCGGCTGGTCGCCGCTCGGCACGCTCCTCGGCAACGCCACACGTTTACTCGAAGAGCGTGACGGCAAGAATCTGCTCATGGCGGCCACCATCCCAAGCGCCGACGCGGGGCCGGTGGTCGTCTTTGCCGGCGATTCGACCTCACGAAGTTGGTACAATTCGGCGGAAGCCATCGCCGCCTACACGCATTTCTGGAAACAGCTTGTCTTTTGGCTGGCGCAGCACGACGATCAGACCAATCAGCTCGCGATTCACCTGGATAAGCGCCGCATCAACGCCAACGCCGGCGAAATGCTGACATTCACACTGAGCTTGCGCGGCAAAGACGGCGCCGAGCTAACCGGCGCGATGTTTGAGCCGGAGGTCGTAGGCCCAAATCACAAGTACAAGCCAGATTCGCTGAAGCCGCACCGCACCGGCACGTTCAAGGACGCCAAGGAACCTGGGCCGCACCTGCTCAGCGTTCGCGCCACGGGCAAGGATTCGACTGGCAAGGAAATCGAAGTCACCGGCAAGGCCCGCTTCTTGGTCGCTTTCGACGACATCGAATCGCGCTTCCCGCGCACCGAACATGACGCTCTTAGGATCATCGCGGCCGAATCGGGCGGCGAATTCCGCGACCTGGACAAGGTCACGGAGTATCTCGATTCGCTCGCCGGCCAGGTCAATCGCGAATCGCGCGAAAAGACGACGCACTGGCCCGACTGGACGCGCGTCCCGGCGTCGCCGCATGTCGCCGATCAGTTCGCGGGTCTGTGGGGGTCGTTGGTCCTGGTGAGCTTTGTTCTTTTCGTCATTTTGCTGGCATTGGAATGGGGCTTGCGCCGCTGGTGGGGATTGGTGTAGCCATCAAAGAGCCACGCACGTAGTAAGCGGCGCTCCAGCGGCCGCTTACTACGTGCGCGGCTCTTACTCGGTCATTGCGACATGTTCGAAGCCCGGGGGATTCGGTTGCCCAAACCAGTGGTCGAGGTCGCGATATTGCGTGTACTCCAGGATGACGCCGTTCTTATGGACGAAGGCGACCTCGACGAACGGCGCCGGGTGAAACGGACCGAGGACGACTTCTTCGCCGGCAATCGCTTCATTCAGATTCTCAACACGATACGCCACATGCGGCCAGTGCCACAGCTTCCACAGCGCGACCTTCTCGGGTGGAATCGTCGGCATCACCTTGGGGCGCACGTACTCGATGCGATTCGGATGCAGCCGCGGATTGGTCACCCATACTTCGCTGTCGGGAACCCACGATTCGCCCGGTTGCGGCACAGTCGTGATGATGCCGATGTGATCGAAGGCTTTTTTCATGCAGCGTATTGTATTGCCGTTTGCAGCGTAGCATCGAAGACCTCACGCGGAGCGTGAGGTCTTCGGTCCGAGAGCGCCGAACTCTTGAAAATCGAAACTACGCGCCTATGCTCTCAGTATCATTCAGTTTCAGACAAGGGAGCGGGCATGGCTGAGGGAAAAGTGAGCCTGCCGGTGGTGCGCGGCGCCGGCGAAACGAGTCGCACGGATCTTTGGTGGCTGGAACCGCTGGTCGTCTTCGTAGTTTTCGCTTCGTTCGTGGTGTACGCTACCTGGGCTGCATTTCAAGGCAATCACTATTATCTCGACAAACAGGGACAGAATTACCTTTCGCCGTTCTACTCGCCCGAAATCATCGGCAACTCGCCGCACGCCTGGATCCGCGGCAAGCCGGATTGGTGGCCGGGCTGGCTGGTGTTCTCGCCGGCGCTACTGATTCTCGGCGGCCCTGTCGGATTCCGCATGACGTGCTACTACTACCGCGGAGCGTATTACAAAGCGTTCTGGGCCGACCCGCCGAACTGCGCCGTCGGCGAGCCGCGCGGGAGCTATCTCGGCGAGAATACCTGGCCGTTGCTCATCCAGAATATTCACCGCTACTTTCTTTACATTGCACTGATCTTCATCGCATTTCTTGCATGGGATGCCATTCAGGCGTTTATCTTCACCAATGCCGCGGGCAACAAGCGATTCGGCATCGGCGTCGGCAGCTTCGTCCTCACCCTCAACGTGATCCTTCTCGGCGGCTATACGCTCGGCTGTCATTCGCTGCGGCACTTGGTGGGCGGCGGCTGCGATGAGCTAGGCAAATCGCCCACGCAAAAAAGCGTCTACGACTGCGTCAGTTGTCTTAACGAGTACCACATGGTCTGGGCGTGGTGCAGCCTGTTCTGGGTCGGCTTCAGCGACATCTACGTGCGGCTCTGCTCCATGGGCATCTGGACTGACTTTCATTTTGTGTTTTGAACCGTTCAGTTTAGCCGCTCGCCTTTGGCGTGTGCGTCGTTCGCGCTCGCCCAAGGCGAGCGGCTAAACCGGAATTCTTGACGTATGGCAGACATCCAAACTCACGAACACGACGTTCTCGTCATCGGCGCCGGCGGCGCAGGCCTTCGCGCCGCCATCGAAGCGTCGGCTGCGGGCGTCTCCGTCGGCCTCGTTTGCAAGTCGCTCCTTGGCAAAGCTCACACCGTCATGGCAGAGGGGGGCATCGCCGCCGCTCTTGCCAACGTCGATGAACGCGACAACTGGAAAGTGCATTTCGCCGACACCATGCGCGGCGGACAATACGTCAACAACTGGCGCATGGCCCAACTCCATGCCCAGGAAGCGCCGGCCCGCGTTCGTGAACTTGAAGCCTGGGGCGCCGTCTTCGATCGCACTGCCGATGGCCGAATCTTGCAACGCAACTTCGGCGGACATCGCTACCCGCGGCTCGCTCACGTCGGCGATCGCACCGGCCTCGAAATGATCCGTACGCTGCAAGATCATGGCGTTCACAAGGGCATCACCGTCTACATGGAAACGACCGTCGTCCGCCTGCTCAAAGACGGCGACCGCATCGCCGGCGCTCTCGCCTACACCCGCGAACGCGGCCGATTCTTGCTTTTCAAAGCCAAGGCGATCGTCCTGGCGACCGGAGGCATCGGCAAAGCGTACAAGATCACCTCCAATAGTTGGGAATACACCGGCGACGGCCACACGCTCGCCTACGACGCCGGCGCCGAACTGCAGGACATGGAGTTCATTCAGTTTCACCCGACCGGCATGATTTGGCCGCTCTCGGTGCGTGGCATTCTGGTCACTGAAGGCGTTCGCGGCGAGGGGGGCGTTCTCCTCAATAACAAGGGCGAACGCTTCATGTTCAACGACATCCCGGACAACTACAAGAGCCAGACCGCCAAGGACGCCGAGGAAGGCTGGCGCTATTGCCAAGGGGACAAGAACGCCAACCGCCCGCCGGAGCTTCTGACGCGCGATCACGTCGCTCGCTGCATCTTGCGCGAGGTGCGCGCGGGCCGTGGCAGTCCGCACGGCGGCGTCTATCTCGACATTCAGTGGATCAAGGAGAAGATCCCCAACGCGCCGGAGCATATCAAGAAGAAGCTGCCGAGCATGTATCACCAGTTCAAGGAACTCGGCGACATCGACATCACGACCGAGCCGATGGAAGTCGGCCCGACGACGCATTATGTCATGGGCGGCGTCAAGGTCGATGCCGACTCGCAGATGTCACGGATTCCAGGCCTGTTCGCGTGCGGTGAATGTGCCGTCGGCATCAACGGCGCCAATCGGCTCGGCGGCAATTCACTGTCGGACCTTTTGGTGTTCGGCAAGCGCGCCGGCGAGTACGCGGGCAAGTACGCCAAGGACGCCAAGCCGACGACGTTGCGGCAGGAAGACGTCGATGCCGCCGCCAAGTGGACCCTGGAACCATTCGATCGTCAAGGCGGTGACGAAGGTCCCTACATTATCCAGCAAGACCTGCAGGATATGATGCAGGATCTCGTCGGCATCGTGCGCAAGGAAGACGAGATGCAGCGTGCTCTCGAAGGACTGGGCAAGCTCAAGGAACGCGCCAAGAAAGCCAAGATCGTCGGCAATCGCGAGTACAACCCCGGTTGGCACACCGCGCTCGATCTGCACAACCTACTCACCGTGTCCGAAGCCATCACCCGCTGCGCCTTGGTTCGCAAGGAAAGCCGCGGCGGCCATTTCCGCGAAGACTTTCAGGACAAAGACGCCGCGTTCGGCAAGGTCAACCTGGTCACGCGCAAGGGACCCGATGGCGAGATGCAAGTCGAGCAGGTGCCGATTCCTGAAATGCCAGCGGAGTTGAAGCAGATCATCGAGGAGATGAAGTAGCACGAGATTCGTTTAGCGCCCGCGCGGCGCCGCGCGAGCACAAAACGAAGATGGGAGATGCCGATCATGGCCGAAACTGCCACCACCCAAATGGTCACCCTGCGCATCTGGCGAGGCGACGCCAACGGCGGGTCGTTCGTCGACTATCAAACGCCCGTCAGTCATGGCATGGTCGTCCTCGATGCCGTTCATCAGGTTCAAGCCACGCAAGCGATGGACCTCGCCGTTCGCTGGAACTGCAAAGCTGGCAAGTGCGGCTCCTGTTCCGCTGAGATCAACGGCAACCCGCGGCTCATGTGCATGACGCAGATCGCCCACCTGCCGACCGATCAGCCGATCACCATCGAACCGATCCAGGCGTTTCCATCGATCAAGGACCTGGTGACGGACGTTTCATGGAATTATGAAGTCAAGAAACGCATCAAGCCGTTCCAGCCGCGCGAGCCGGACGCTGCCGACGGAACCTGGCGCATGGAACAAGCCGACGTGGATCGCGTGCAGGAATTTCGCAAGTGCATCGAGTGCTTTTTGTGCCAGGATGTCTGCCATGTCTTGCGCGATCACCACAAGCACGCGGAGTTTATCGGGCCGCGCTTCCTCGTGCATGTCGCGGCGCTGGAGATGCACCCGCTCGATACCGCCGATCGCCTCGAAGACTTAAAAGATCGCGACGGCGTCGGCTACTGCAACATCACCAAGTGCTGCACGAAGGTCTGTCCCGAGCATATCACCATCACCGACAATGCGATTATCCCACTCAAAGAACGCGTTGTCGATGAGTATTACGATCCGCTAATGATGTTGTGGCGCATGATCTTCCCCAAGCGCCAGCCGTTGCCCATGGTCAAGCCGTGAGCCACTCGCAGCGTCGGGGAAACTGCCGAATTGTCATCGATACGTGAGCGCCGTATGGCCACATGGAGCGTCCCCGTCAATCCCGTACCTCAGGGATGGAAGTTGCGCGTCCTGTCGGGCACATCGCTCGGCCGGGAGTTCGATCTGCCGTTGTCGCGCTACGTTCTGGGAAGCCAGCCGCCATCAAGCATCGTGATTCCCGATCCGAGCATTGCGCCGGAACACATCGTCATCGAAATCGAAAAGGACCACGTCAAAATCACCGATTGCAGCGGCCACGGCGTGCTGGTCAACGGTGTCCACGTGACAACCGCGCAGGTCGTTCCGGGGGATCACGTCACGGTCGGAACGTTCAAGTTTGAGTTCAGCAATCCGAACTTCGTGCCGAAGACGCCGCTTGTGCAGCCGGGGTCGCTGCTGTATACGTTCACAACTTTGGCATTGACCTGACGCGTCGGACTGATTCTCTTTGCCGTCGCGGCGACGTTGTTCATCATGTTGGCGACGACGAAGAATCCAAACCTCGCGCCCGTGACGCTCCTGGCCATGAGCGCTGTCGTTCCCGCGACGATGATCTGCTGGCTCGTCGAACGCTACGACGAAACCGGCATCTCGTTTCATACCCTGGCCATCACGTTCCTCGCTGGCGGATCGATCGGCATCATCGCGGCCATGATTAACTTCACGGCGGCAAACTGGATTGGTGGCAATGTCTTGTTATTCCCCATTTTTGCCGGTTTCTATGAGGAACCCGCCAAGTTCTTTGCAACTTTCTGGCGATGGAGACACCCGCGGTATGATCGTCCGATGGACGGACTCATCCTCGGCACCGTCAGCGGCCTCGGTTTCGCCGTCGCAGAAACGGCGGGCTACGGCTTCGGTCCTGCGATCATGGGCTTTGTCGGTTCTGGCGTCGAAGGCGCCGGCTTTTCGATGTTGTTGATTATCATGCTTGAGCGCGGCCTGGCCTCGCCGTTCGGGCACGGCATGTGGACCGGCATCATCACCGCTGCGTATTGGCAGAACGGCCGCGACTTGGGCCGAGCATTTCGGGCACGCTCCTTCGTGATCGCCTGTGCCTGGGCGATTGGGCTCCACGCACTTTGGAATGCCTCGGCAATACCGTACGTCAGCTGGTTCGCGATCATCACCAGCGCCAGCCTGACCGCCTGGCAGTATCATTTGTTGCTCGTCGCGAAAGGGTACCGTGCCTGACGTCAGAGCCTGAAGCGTTAGCGTTATGAAATCCTTCGCTTACGGTTCAGGCGCTGAAGCGTCCTGCGAAAAAACGCGTAGATGAACCTTGCCTGGTCGATGCCAATCGTTACAATGCTGAATTCTCTGTCCGTGGTGATTTTCGCCCCGAGAGGTTTACCATGAAAGTCCGTTCGAGCGTGAAACGCATCTGCGAGAACTGCAAGCTGGTGAAGCGGCAGGGGCGTGTGTACGTCATCTGCACGAATCCGCGTCACAAGCAGCGTCAAGGGTAGGCTTAGGTTGCTCCGCCGCAAGCGGTCAAGCACAAGGAGTTCCGTTCATGCCGCGTATCCTGGGCGTCGACCTTCCCAATGAGAAGCCGACGCATATCTCGCTCCGCTACATCCGGGGCATCGGTCCGACCACTGCGCTGGAGGTATGTGACAAGGCGAAGGTCAATCCGCAGCGCAAGGCAAAAGACCTAACCGAAGAAGAAGTGGCCCGCATCGCCAACATCCTCGACCGCGAATACGTGGTCGAAGGGCAGCTGCGGCGTCAAGAGCAGCAAAACATCGCGCGTCTGCGTGAAATCGGCTGCTATCGCGGTTTTCGCCATCGCCGCAACCTTCCGGTACGAGGCCAGCGAACCCGCACCAACGCTCGCACCCGCAAAGGCCCCCGCAAGACCGTTGCCGGCAAGAAGGGCGTGAAGGACCAGAAATAACAAAACGGCGCTACACTCGACAACCTTGCCGTTTGTCTGCCCGCCGATACACTATAACAGATACCGCTACGATCATCCTTGGCCCGACCTCATGCGGGGTCGGGCAATGTCGTTTTACGTCAGAGATGCGTTGAGGACCCACCGACGTGGCAAAGAGCAAAAAGAAAAAAACGCGGCGCAATGTGAGCCGAGGCATTGCGCACATCAAATCGACGTTTAACAACACGATTGTGACAATCACGGACACCAACGGCGATACGCTTTGCTATGCCTCCGCCGGCACGGTCGGTTTCAAGGGAAGCCGAAAGAGCACGCCGTTCGCCGCTCAGCGCGCCGCCGAAGTTGCAGCAGACCGGGCGACGAAGTTTGGCCTGAAGGAAGTCGAAGTCCGCGTCAAAGGCCCTGGTTCCGGACGCGAGTCCGCGATCACGGCGCTTCAGGCGGCGGGTCTGTCGATCAAGGTCATTGAGGACGTAACCCCCCTGCCCCATAACGGCTGCCGGCCGCCGAAGAAGCGACGAGTGTAACTATTGAGTTTATCGCTTGCTACGCCGCAAGCGGCAAGTTTCGAAAAGGATCAGACCCGACTCATGGCTCGATACACCGATTCTGTTTGCAAGCTGTGCCGCCGCGAGGGCGTCAAGCTGTACCTCAAAGGGGCTCGCTGCGAAAGCCCCAAATGCGCTATCAAGCGTCGCGAGACGCCGCCCGGCATGCACATGCGCCGCGGGAAGCAAACGGAGTACGGCGAGCGCTTGCGCGAAAAGCAGAAACTGAAACGCTTCTACGGCCTGCTCGAACGCCAGTTCCGCCGCTACTTCCAGCTCGCATCGCGCTCGACCGAAAACACGGGCGAAGCCCTGCTGAGCTTGCTCGAACGCCGGCTGGACAACATCGTGCATCGCCTCGGGTTTGCTCCGTCGCGTGCCGCCGCTCGTCAGCTGGTAGCGCATGGGCACGTGCAAGTGAACGGCAAAAACTGCACGATTCCGAGCATCATTCTGAAGGTGGGCGATCGAGTGGCCGTCAAGGGCAAGGCGAAAAGCATCGCCCAGGTCAAATTGAACCAGACCGCCTACACCGTTCCCGTGCCCGATTTCTTGGAGATCACTGGATCGGAGCCGCCGGAAGGCCGCGTCACTCGCCTCCCCAGCCGCGGCGACGTCGATCCTCGCTTGAATCAGGAAAAGGAATTGAACGAACAGCTCATCATCGAATTCTGCTCGCGTTGACATTCACCTCGTCGAGAGCTCGCCTTGGGCCGCGCGAACGCTCGACGAAACTGCAGGCCCCAATGGACGGCGCCGGCTCTTTTCCCCTTGGACCATCGGAGGACTCCTAATGCGTATCAAGTGGCGCGGTTTGGAACTGCCCAATCGCCTGACTCACGAACGAGAGACGTTGACCGACACCTACGGCAAGTTCTACGCGGAACCCTTCGAACGCGGGTTCGGCGTGACGATCGGCAATAGTCTGCGCCGCGTGCTCCTGTCCAGCCTGGAAGGCAGCGCCATTACCCGTGTCAAAATCCAGGGTGTTCAGCATGAAATCACCACCATCCCCGGCATCGCCGAGGATGTGACTGATATTATCCTCAACATCAAGAGCCTGGTGGTGAAGAACCTCACCGATCAGACCAAAACCATCAAGATCGAAAAACGCAGCCACGGCGTGGTACGCGGTTCCGATGTCATCGCCGACGAATCGGTGCAGATCATCAACCCCGAGCACGTCATCGCCACTCTGACCGACGACGTGCAGTTCCTCGTCGAGATGACCGTCGAAAACGGCCGCGGCTATCGCACAGCGGAAGAAAACGCCGGCCGCGAACGTGAAATCGGCGTTATCCCGGTCGATTCGAGCTTCTCGCCGGTCGTTCGAGTCAAGTACGAAATCGAAGAGACCCGCGTCGGTCAGAAAACGAACTATGATCGGCTCGTGATGGAAATCTGGACGAACGGAACGCTGACGCCGCACCTCGCCCTGGTCGAAGGGGCGAAGATTCTGCGCAAGCACCTCAATCCATTCATCCAATACGCCGAGCCCGGACCGGAGATGGCTCTCGACGAACGTGCCGAAGCGTCCTCTACGGGAGACATGGTCGATCACGAGTTGGAACGTAAGCTCAACATGAGCCTGGCCGAGTTGGAACTGTCGGTGCGAGCCACCAACTGCCTGGAGTCCGAGGGTATTACCACCGTTCGCGACTTGGTAATTCGCAACGACGAAGAACTGCTCGAGGTCCGCAACTTCGGCGAGACAACCCTCCGCGAAGTCAAGCAGAAACTGTCCGAGCGTGGCTTGACGTTGGGCATGAAAATCCCGACGCGACGATAGATGAGTTTATTGCTCTCAGCTTGGCATCCACGACACGGGCGCCAAGCCGCGAGCGGTCAGAGAAGCGAGATCTGTCATGCGACATCGAAACGCAGGAAAGAAACTGAGCCGCAATGCCACGCATCGGCTTGCCCTTTATCGCAACTTGGCGATGGCGCTGATTCGCCACGAGCGCATTATCACAACGCTGCCAAAGGCAAAAGCGGTGCGGCCGTTTGTCGAGAAACTCATCACACTGGCGCGGAAAGGCACGCTGCACGCACGCCGTCTTGTGGCAGCTCGGCTCGGCCCAGCAGCGAAAGCGCAGGTCAAGCCCCACGCCGATGACGAGGGAGCTGCCGACACGCGCACGGTTCTGCAAAAACTGTTCAGCGAAATCGCTCCGCGCTTCGCCGATCGGCCCGGCGGCTATACGCGCATCATCAAGCGACATGAGGTCCGCCTTGGCGATGCCGGGGCGACTGCATTCCTTGAGCTTCTGAAAGCCGGCGAAATCCGCAGCCGCGCCAAGCCGGCCTACACCGCACCGGCGCCGGCCCCCACGGTTGCGCCGCAAGTGGAAGGGCAAACGCCGACGGACGGTTCGGCTCCTGCATCGGAATCGCCCCCGGCCGGCGATGCTAATAACCCGCCAGCGAATCCGAGCTAACGATACAGCTCACACGACAAGGCCGATCCACTTTGGATCGGCCTTTTTCATTTGCGGTGCGATAGCAAGCAGCTGGCTCGTCAGCCCAGAATTTCGGCAACAACATGCCCCGCGACGTCGGTGAGGCGGAAGTTGCGGCCGTCGTATCGATACGTCAAGCGTGTGTGGTCGATGCCCAAGAGATGCAGGATCGTGGCGTGGAGGTCGTGCATGTGCACGGCGCCGCTGACGGCGTGGAAACCGTAGTCGTCCGTCGCGCCGTGGACGATGCCAGGCTTGACACCGGCGCCGCACAGGAACTGCGTGAAGCCGCCGGGATTGTGGTCGCGGCCGGTGCCGTTGCGCTCCGCGTACGGGGTGCGGCCGAACTCGCCGCCCCACCAGACCAGCGTGTCTTCCAGAAGTCCGCGTCGCTTCAGGTCGGTGAGTAGCGCGGCGACCGGCTGATCGGTGTTGCGTGCGTGCGTGGCGTGCATCGGCAGATTGGAATGCTGATCCCAGGCGGGGTTGTCGGTATTGTCGCCATAGTTGATCTGCACGTAGCGGACGCCGGCCTCGGTCAAGCGCCGTGCCATCAAGCACTGGCGGCCGAAGTTGTCGATACCCGCCTGCCCGATGCCATAGAGCCGATGCGTCTCGGTTGTTTCTCGCGACAGGTCGAGAATCTCCGGCGCATTCATTTGCATGCGAAAGGCAAGATCGTAGCTCTGGATGACGGCGTCGACTTCGGTATCCCCGGGGCGGGATTGTTCCCCGTTTAGGGCCCGCAGCAAGCCGAGTTGGCCCCGTTGTTCCTCCGGCGATCGATTCGGGTTCGTCAGGTTGCGAATCCGCGCCTCGCTGGCCGGGATGCCCGCTCTGCCGATCGGTGTCCCTTGGAAATGGCTAGGCAGAAACGCGTTCGACCAATTGCGCGGCCCGCCGTTCCCCATCGACGGGCAGATCGTGATGAAGCCGGGCAGGTTCTGATTCTCCGTGCCAAGCCCGTACAGCGTCCAGGCGCCGACCGAGGGCCGAACGAGGTTGATCGACCCGGTGTGCATGAACAGCGTCGCGGGCCCATGAGCGATGCCTTCAGTGTGCATGCCTTGCAAGAAACAGATGTCGTCGACGTGCTCGGCGATACGCGGAAAGAGATCGGACACCCACTTGCCGGACTGGCCGTACTGGCGAAAACGCCAAAGATTCTTCATGACGCGATGTTCGATCACCGTGCGATCGCGCGCGAACGTGCGGGCGTCCTGAAACGACATCATGCGCCCGTCGTCGCGTGCCAGCCTCGCCTTGTAGTCGAACGTATCGACCTGGCTCGGCCCGCCCTGCATGAAGATGAAGATGACCCGCTTGGCCTTGGGAGCGTGATGTGGCGAGCCGAGCCCCGTCTGGGCCCGCGTGGATGCTCCCAGCAGATCGGCCAGCGCGAGATAGCCGAAACCGCATGCGAGCGACTGTAGGGCGGCACGTCGAGTAGTCATGGTAGTTTGCTTACCTTTTCATGGGTTCCAGACCGGCTCCAAATCGAGCACGAATCCTGGCATTTCCGGTTCGCCGCTGACCGTCCGCGGTGAATCGAGAACGACAGGCGATTGCCCGGTGCGATAAACGTGAACCTGCCTCGTCTCAGGCACGATAAGCCAGCCAAGTTGACAACCATTGGCGAGGTACTCCTCCATCTTCTCTTGCAGTTTCTTCAATGAGTCGCTCGGCGATTTCACCTCGATTAGGAAATACGGACAGAGCGGCAGAAACTTCTTGCGTTGTTCGGGCGTCAATGTCGCCAGTTGGTCCGGTGAGAGCCAGGCTGCGTCCGGCGCTCGGTTCGCTCCATTGGGCAGAATGAATCCGCCGCTCGGCCCCATGACTTTGCCCTTGCCGGCGGCCTTTGCCCACACGTTAAGCTGGGTGACGACTTCGGTGTCCTGAAAACCAGCGTCTCCGCTCGATGGCGCCATGATGATCAACTCTCCATCGGCCGTTCGTTCGAACCGTTTGTCGGGGTTGAGCTGGCAGAAGTGGAAGAACTGATCTTGCGTCATGGGCACGGCTGGCGCAAGCTGCACGCTGACCGGAAAAAACTCCAGTCCCGATGTTGGGATCTCGGCGATGCTCATGCGCTACCTCCAGTCACTTCGGCCCACCCAAGATCATCTTATCGCTCCGTACTCATGCACATACCGAAAATCCACGACCTTTGACGGCCGAAAGCGTCCCTGTCATTGTTTTGCTTTGATGGTCTTGACCTTGTCGATCACCGTTTGGATTGCCGCGTCCGTTATTGCCGTCTTCTGAAAGGCGAAGTTCGCGAATACCTGAGTCCGCTGCACAAACACCACGGTGGCTTCCGCCTCTTTCGCCAGGGCATTCGTCTTGGGCCCTTGGAGATTGTCATAGACGGCAACGGTCGTGGCCTTGAATTTTTCCTTCGCCACCAATTTTTCAAGGTGAGCCACAATCTTTGCATCGTCCGACAGCATAACCAGACCGATGCTGATTCTTTTCCGATCCTCGGCCGCTTCATCCAGTTTTCTGATCAACTTGAGCGTCGCATCATCAGTGCTGCGAATGAAGACGAGCGCGTAAGGGCGGCCATAGTCGTAGTGCAGATATTGCGTGATGCTGACTTTTTTGCCGGCATGCTTCCCATGGACAAACAGCGGATGAAAATAGTACGCTTGCTCGCCGGCTTGCGGTCCGGGCTTCAGGGGCTCCTGGCCGTAGCTCGGGATCGCAAACAACAGCACGAGGAACGCGCATGCAAGTGGCTTGATCGTTTGCATTTGCAGTGCTAACATAAACTCACATTCGGAGGTGGACCATGTTCAGCGCCGAAGTCATCAAGGCTCGTCTGAATCAAGAGCCATTCCGCCCGCTGCGGATTATCGCCAGCGAAGGCCTGAGCTACGACATCTATCACCCTGACCGCTTCTGGATCGGGTGGAGCGACATCCAGATCGGCTTCGCACATCCCGATCATCCGGATATCTACAACAAGACCATTCGTATCACAATGTCCCATGTCGTGGGACTCGAAGACATCCCGGCCAAGAAGTCCTCTAAGAAATCCTAATTCACATACCGAAAATCGACGCAGGCAAACAAGGTCTGATAGAACCGTTCCCACGCGGCCAGTCGTTGCGTCATCGGCGTTGCAACGTACGCCAACGCTAGTTCCCGTTCGCGCGGCGTCGGCGGTCGGCCCACTGTCTTGCGATACGCTAGGTCGATGCGCTCGGAATCCTTGCCGTCGTCCTTGAGCGTCAACGTCGCGGCATGGCGTGCTTGCATCATGATGAACGGGCTATTCATCATGTACAGGGCCTGTGTCGGCACCGTGCTGACGTTGCGCTTGCCGTAGACCATATTCGGATCGGGAAAGTCGAACACCTCGAACAATTCATGCAACCGATTCCGAAAGATCGGAGTATAAACGCTACGGCGAACGTCGTCAAAGACGTATTCGCGTTCGGCAATCGTGCCTTTCTTGATCGTATTGCCCATGAGCGCGCGATCGAGTTGGCCGCTGACCATGAGGATGGTGTCGCGCAGGGCTTCGGCTTCAAGTCGCTGACGGTTCATGCGCCAGAGCAGGCGGTTCTCCGCGTCGGCTTTGAGTCCGTCGGCGTTCGGGTCGCTCGCCATCTGGAAGGCGTGCGACAAAACGATCTCACGGATCAGTTTTTTCGTTGACCAGGCGAGCCCTTGCACCCTCACCCCCGACCCCTCCCCCGACAGGAGAGGGGAGGAGAATCGAATCGCGAGGTAGTCGAGCAATTCTGGATGCGTCGGTAGCTCGCCGGTGGCGCCGAAGTTGTCGACCGTTCGGACCAGGCCGGCGCCGAACAAGTGATGCCAGACGCGATTGACGTACACCCGAGCGGTCAGCGGGTTATCCGTGCTGGCAATCCACTGCGCGAGTTCGCGGCGGCCACTCTGGTTTTTTGGAAGTCCCTCCCCCCGCTGACGCGGGAGGCTCGCTCTGGTCGCCACTTGCAAGAACCCGCGCGGCACGATTTCGCCTTTGTTGTGCACGATGCCGCGGATGCAGACGTGCATGTCGATGATCTTGTCTGCGTCGGCGACGGCCATGGCGATCGGGCGCTCGGGGGCTTTCTTCTCGATGGCCTTGAGTTGCGCTTCAAGGTCCTGCAGCCTCGATCCCAAAGGTTCGCTGCGCTCACCCTTGGGCTTCAAGAGCTCCTTGTCGGCAAGGGCTTCGGGCAGAAACTGCACGGCGTCCGCGACCACGTGGCCGTTCGCGCCGTCCGTGGACAACATCACGAACCACTGACTTCCCTTGGTGAAGCGATAACGCCCCAACGACACAAATCGGCTATCGATCGGCGGCATCAAACGCTGATTGACGTACACCGTATCGTCGCCGTTGCGATGGAAGACGCGCACTGCCACCTTGTCGGCACGATTCGTGTGCGGGATGTATGCGAGCCGAACATCATACGTGCCATCCTCGGTGAACTCCGGTTGAAACGTCAGCGTCTTTTCGCTTTTCATCGCGCGATCGTCGTAGAGATAGCCTTCGCCAATGTAGCGGCCGGTGAAAACGGAGTGTTTCCAGGCGCCGACTTTGCGCGCTTGCGAGTCGTCGATAACGATGCCGGCCAGGGTCTTCGGATCGAGCGGCGTTCCCTTGAGCGGTTCGGTAACGACGCCGGCTTGCGGGTTCTTCGCCTTGATAGTGGCGATCTGCTTCTTCAAGGCCGCAACCGCCGTTTCGTGCTTGCGGATTGTCAAGTCGAGATTCATGTCGCTGGTCGGCAGCGGCCGTTCCATCCACTTTGATACGTTGGAATGCACAATGAATTTCGTGCTCTTGAAGATGCCGGCGAGCGCGTAATAATCCTTCGTCGGAATCGGGTCGAACTTGTGATCGTGGCAACGTGCGCAACCGATCGTCATGCCGAGGAAACCCTTGCCCATCGTGTCGATCATTTCGTCGATCACGTCCATTTCCAGCAGCGGCTTGTCCTGGCGTTCGAAGTTAGTGGGGCCGAGGAGGAGGAACGCCGTGGCCACCAGCTGCCAATAGCGTTCCTCCGGTGTATTTGCATTCAACAAATCGCCGGCGAGTTGTTCGAGGATGAACTGATCGAACGCCTTGTCGCTGTTGTAAGCGTTGATGACGTAGTCGCGGTAGCGCCAGGCGTCGCGAAAGATGAGGGTTCGCCCGCCGCCCGAGGATTCAGCAAAGCGTGCGACATCGAGCCAATGCCGGCCCCAGCGCTCGCCGAAGTGCGGCGACGCCAGCAGCCGATCAACCGTCTCCGCCAGGATAACTCTTCGTTTCGCACCAGATGCATCCCACGCCTTGGTAAACGCGTTCAGTTCTTGCACCGTCGGCGGCAGTCCGATGATCGCATAATGCAATCGCCGCAGCAAAACGCCGGGGTCGGCGTCGCGATTCGGCCTCAGGCCCCTCGCTTCGAGCTTGGCCAGGATGAATCGATCGACCTCGTTGTACGCCCAGGTCGTGTCCTTCACGGTCGGCGGCGCGACCAAGCGCGGCGGCTGAAAGGCCCAGAACTTGCGGCCTTCGTCGAGGTTCCACTCCCCCTGCTTGCGAGGCGGGCTCACCACTTTATCGCGTGGGTCGGGCGCGCCCATCTTGATCCATTTCACGAAGTCGGCGATGACCTCACTGGGGAGCTTCTCCTTGCGCGGCATCTTCAGATCGGGATCATCGTGGCGAATTGCTTTGATCAGCAAGCTTTTTTCAGGATGCCCCGGAACGATTGCCGGTCCCGTTTCGCCTCCCGCAAGCAGCCCTTGGCGCGTGTTGACCGCCAAGCCGCCCTTGGTCTTTTTCGCTTCGCCCGAATGGCACTCGTAGCAATGCTGGATGAGCACCGGTCGAATCTTACGCTCAAAGAAGTCCACTCCGTCCTGGCTCGACGCGGATGGGACGGCAATCAGAAACAAGAAGAGCAGGCAAACCAGCCCCTTGGGACCGTAGCAATAAAGACGAAAAGTCATGTTGAAATCCGGCATGTGCGAGTTTGGTTGGTCTCTACTGTTATATCGCGTTGAACGAAGCAGCGAAAGTGGAATGCGTGTTTTGCGTGCTCCGAAGTTCGTGGCATTCATACAATTTCCGCAAAGGGTTTTTTCGTAAAGATCGTGCTCGGTCCCGCGAATAAGCCTATGACCGGCGCGTGTTCCAATCGTTAGCCCGGACCGCCAACCTTCGAGGGGTAGCATCCACCATGTCGACATCTCCTTCGCCGACCGAACCGTCGGCCGCCAAAGAACCCGAAAAGCGTGAGATTCGCGTGATCAGCCATTGCAGCCTCTTTTACTGGTGGCCCGTCTGGCTGACGGCGCTGATCATGTTTCTCATCTCGTGGTTCAGCGGTCATCGCCTAGCCATCGTGCCGGAAGGCACGCACACGTTGGAGAAACTAATCTGGATCGATCCCACCCACAAGGACAAGGAGGCGGCGGAGAAGGTCGGCATACACCCCAACGACAAAGAAAAAGCCAAGCGGCGCGTTCTGGTCCTGCCCTATTTCAAGGACGAGAAAGAAGACAAAGCGCAGATGCAAAACTACGAGGATCCACGCTTGCACATGACCACGAACAAGAATTTGGGCGTGTTGTTCGTCGCCATCCTGTTGCTGGTCATCGGCATCACGAATATTCCGTTACGGGGCCTCTGGTCGGTGATTGTGATTGTGATTCTCTTATCGCTGTCGATCATCTTCGCCGTGCTCGAATGGTGGGCCATTATTTTGACGTGGCTGAGCTTTCTCGATATTCGCATCAACGCGGCCGGCTATCTTGCGATATTCCTCGTGTTGTTCACGTTGTGGGTGTTTGTGTTCTTTCTTTTTGATCGGCAGATGTACATAAGCTTCACGCCAGGCCAGATGCGCGTTCGCAAGGAAATCGGTGAAGCGGAAACCGTCTATGGCACCGAAGGCATGTCGGTGCAGAAACAGCCGAGCGATCTCTTCCGCCACTGGATCCTGGGACTTGGCTCCGGCGATATCATCGTTCGCACCGGCGGCTCCAATGCGCAGGAAATCCATCTGCCGAATGTCCTGTTCGTCGGCTGGAAAATCGCCCAGATCGAGGAGCTGCTGGCCCAGAAGCAAGTCGTTCCCGGCAAGGAATGAGCTTTGATCCTTGTCGTGCCCAAGGTTCTGCAGACATTTGCACCGTCTCGTGCTGCAAAATCGCCCCGGGTAGGATAAGATAACGTCGCTACGAATCCTACCCGAAATGCGAAACGACATGGTGCGAATCACGCTCATCTGTTTGGTCAGTTCGTTGCTTCCCGTGTCCTTCGCGCAAGCGCAACATGCGACTCCCAAGGATGATCCGCGCCTGCAGTTCTTCGAGACGAAAGTGCGCCCGATTCTCGCCGACAACTGCTTCTCGTGCCATGCCGGCGCGAAGGCAAAAGGGGGCGTGCGCCTCGATCGCAAGGAATTTGTCTTCAAGAAAAGCGACGAGCCTTTGATCGTGCCAGGCCATCCGGAGAAGAGCCTGCTCGTGAAGGCCATTCGTCATCAAGGCGACACGAAGATGCCCCCGCCGCCCAAGATGAAACTCTCCGATCGCGCGATTGACGACATCGTGGCGTGGGTAAAGCTCGGCGCCGCCTGGCCCGACGAGAAGACCACGGCGTCCGGCGACGACCCCCGCAAGCACTGGGCGTTTCAGCCGGTGCGGAGGCCGGCGATACCGAGCGTGAAGCAAGTCGAATGGCCGATCAATGATGTGGATCGGTTTGTGTTGGCGAAACTCGAGGCGAAGGGGTTGTCGCCCAATCCACCCGCTGAGCCGGCGACCTTGTTGCGTCGGATCTCTGTCGATCTGATCGGACTGCCGCCAACGTATGAAGAGACGGAGAAGTTTGTCGCCGCGTGGAATGCTGCGGGCGCTAACCGGGGAGAGATTTTCGGGAAGGTCGTGGATGGGCTGCTGGCCAGTCCGCGGTATGGCGAGCGCTGGGCAAGACACTGGCTCGATGTCGCCCGCTATGCCGATACGAAGGGCTATGTCTTCCTCGAGGAACGCCGTTACGCCTACGCCTATGCCTATCGCGATTATGTGGTAAAAGCTCTGAACGAAGATTTACCGTATGATCAATTCATTATGCAGCAGCTGGCCGCCGATCGGCTGGTCGCCAAAAACCAGGCGCCGGCATCGGCGCAAGCCGCGATGGGCTATCTGACGCTGGGCCGCCGCTTTCTCAACAACACACACGATATTATCGACGATCGCATCGACGTCGTGTCGCGCGGCCTTTTGGGCCTGACCGTGACCTGCGCCCGCTGCCACGATCACAAATACGATCCCGTGTCGATGAAGGATTATTACGGCTTGTACGGCGTGTTCAGTAGTTCGATCGAGCCGAAGGACCTGCCCGCCTTAGGCGAACCCGCTGCGACGCCGGAATACTCGGCGTATCGCAAGAAACTCACGGAATTCGAGAAAGCTATCGTTAATTATCGTGTCAAATACAAGAAGGAACTCGACGACAAGAACCGCAAGCATCGCGAAGAGCTTATGGCGATTGAGAAGAAGATCGATGCGCTAAACGCCTCGCATCCCGGGGCTCCCCCGCGCGGCATGGTGCTCGTCGATCGTCCCAATCCTGGCGACGCTCGCGTCCTGTTGCGCGGCAATCCGGGCAGTCCCGGTTCAATCGCGCCGCGGCAGTTTCCGTCGATTCTCTCCGAGGGCAAGCCGAGACCGCTGACCGAGGGGAGCGGTCGGTTCGACCTAGCGCGCGCCATCGCCGACAAAAGCAACCCGCTCACCGCACGCGTCTTCGTCAATCGCGTTTGGCTCCACCATTTCGGCGCTGGCCTAGTGACCACGCCCAGCGACTTCGGCTTGCGCAGCGACCCGCCGAGCCACTCGGAGCTACTCGATTACCTGGCCTGGCGCTTCATGCAAGACGGCTGGTCGATCAAGAAACTGCACAAACTGATCGTCATGTCTAGGACCTATCAGCTTTCGAGTGCCGAGCATACCAAGGCTCGCGAGCTTGATCCGGAGAATCGCTTGCTCGCTCGTGCTCCGCGCCGACGGCTCGACTTCGAAGCCTTGCGCGATTCACTCCTGTTCGTCGGCGACAAGCTCGACACGACGATCGGCGGACCCGCGGTCGATATCACCAAGGCGCCATTTAGCAAGCGCCGCACTCTCTATGGCCAGGTCGACCGGCAGAATTTACCTGGTGTGTTTCGGACGTTCGACTTCGCGAACCCCGACGCGTCGAATCCGCAACGGTATCAGACGACCGTACCACAGCAGGCCCTCTATCTGCTCAATCATCCGTTCGTCTTGGAGCAGGCTCGGGCCGTGGCCAAGCGGGCACATGCCAAGGGCGACGTGCAATCTACCTTGAGAGCGATGTATCGAACCGTCTACGCTCGCCACCCGGACGCGGACGAATTGCGGCTCGCGACGCAGTTCATCGAGCGGTCGGCCGCCCTGCCCCGGCCCTTTAACGGGCTTTCGCCGTTGGAACTGGTGGCGCAGTCGTTAATGATCGGCAACGAGTTTGTGTTTGTGGACTGAACTTCGTTTAGCACTCGCGCCACGCTAAGCCGTTGCAAAAATCGCATCAGCATTTGCCTAGATCCTGCGAGCGCTAAGCGAAGAACTGAGGGAACCGATGAATTCGTTTTTCACTCGGCGTGAATTGTTGCGGCGCTGCGGAATGGGCTTCGCCGGCTTGGGCCTTGCGCAACTGTTGCAAAACGAGTTGCAGGCCACTCCGGTCGCTAACGCTCCCGGATCGCCCGGGCACTCGCCGCTAGCGGTTCGGCAGCCGCACTTTCCGGGCAAGGCGAAACGAGTGATTCACCTGTTCATGAACGGCGGGCCGTCGCATGTCGATACGTTCGACCCGAAGCCGCTGCTTGCACGTTACTCCGGTCAGCCGTTGCCTCGCGAGAACTTGCGCACCGAACGCCGCACCGGCGCCGCGTTCCCCTCACCGTTCACGTTTCGCCGGCATGGCAAAAGCGGCATCGAAGTCAGCGAGTTGTTCCCGCATGTCGCATCTTGCATCGACGACATCTGCGTCATCCGCTCGATGTACGCCGACGTGCCGAATCATGAGCCCTCGTTGCTGTTGCTCAACTGCGGCGACGCACGGCAGATTCGCCCCAGTCTCGGCTCATGGGTGACCTATGGCCTTGGCAGCGAGAACCAGAATCTGCCCGGCTTCATTGCCATGTGTCCCGGTGGGTATCCGATTCAGGAATCGCAGAATTGGCAGTCGGCGTTTCTTCCCGGCGCATTCCAGGGAACCTACATCGACACGCAGCACCAACAACTCGATCGCTTGATCGAGAACATTCGCAATCCGGCTGCGAGTCGTGAGCAGCAGCGGGCACAACTCGACCTCTTACAGCAACTGAATCAGCGGCATATGGAACGACGCGCGAGCGATCCGCAGCTTGAGGCCCGCATCCAGTCGTTCGAGCTCGCTTATGGTATGCAGCGCGACGCCGAGGACGCGTTCGATGTAACCCGCGAGCCGCAGCACATTCGCGACATGTACGGCCCGGGCGTGCAAGCACGACAAATCTTGATCGCTCGCCGGCTGTTGGAGAAAGGTGTGCGGTTCATTCAGATTTGGCATGGCCAGGGCCAGCCTTGGGACAATCACGACGATCTCGAGGTCAACCACCGCCGGCTCGCTCGCCAGTGTGATCAAGCTATCGGCGCGCTCCTCAAGGACCTCAAGCAGCGCGGCATGCTCGACGACACTCTGGTGATCTGGGGCGGCGAGTTCGGCCGCACGCCGACGGTCGAACTGCCAACTCCGGGCGCTAACGCGGGCCGCATCAACGGTCGTGATCACAACCACTGGGGCTACACGACCTGGCTGGCCGGCGGCGGCGTCAAGGGAGGCCATGTTCACGGCGCGACCGATCCCTTCGGCTTCCAGGCCGTCGAAAACCGCGTCCATGTTCACGACCTGCAAGCGACCATCCTGTGGCTGCTGGGCTTCGACCACGAACGCTTCACCTACCGCTACGCCGGTCGCGATTTCCGGCTCACCGATGTGCATGGGCGCGTGGTGCGTGAAGTGTTGGCGTGATGAATTTGCCCATTCTCATCTTGTCCAAGGTATTATTTAGGCATGGCAACTGTTCAATCAGAAGCGCTGGCAGAGCTGTACGAGCAAGATGAAACCGCCTGGCTCGAAATAATGGCGCAACTCTGCGCGCGTAAACAATACGCGGACCTAGACCTAGTACATCTTGCCCAATACCTAGCCGATACGGCCAGAAGCGAGCGACGCGAAGTCCTGAGCCGGTTAACCGTGCTGATGTGGCACCTCCTGAAATGGGAACATCAGCCCGATATGCAGACCGGTTCGTGGGCTGCAACCATCGACCAACAACGGTTCGAATTGCGCGTCTTGTTGGAGAGCGCGACCCCGATGAATCACGCGCTTCAAATACTGGCAGCAGCCTATGCGACCGCGCGGAAACGGGCTGCAAAGGAAACCGGATTGAAGCTCGGCAGATTCCCGAAAGAGTGTCCCTGGCATATCGAAGAACTGCTGGCCGACGATTAATCGATCATGCGACGCTTCAAGAAACGACGCAGTACGCCGCACGGCGAACATCGGCCCGTGCTGCTGAACGAAGTGCTCGAAACGCTCGATCCGCGGCCCGGCATGATCGTCGTCGATTGCACCGTCGGCTGGGCTGGCCACGGAGCCGAGATCCTGTCACGCATCGGACCGTCCGGGATTCTCATCGGCCTCGACATGGACGCCGAGAATCTGCCTAAAGCACGCGAGCGCCTCGAACCAATTGGCCATCCCTTTCATCTGCATCACTCGAACTTCGCCGGCTTGCAACAGGTGTTGGCGACGCATGGCCTCACACGGGTCGATGCAATCCTTGCCGACCTCGGCATGTCGAGCATGCAAGTCGATGATCCCGACCGCGGCTTCTCCTACTCGCGCGATGGCGCGCTTGACATGCGCATGGACCGTTCGCGAGGCCAAACGGCCGCTCAGCTTCTTGCGACGATTTCCAAGGCGGAGCTGATTGAGCATCTCGTCGACCTGGGAGATGAACCCGATGCCGATACCATTGCGTCGGCAATCGTTGCGGCAAGGAAATCGCAGCCAATCACGACAACGACGGCCCTGGCACAAATCATCCTCGCGGCGACCAAAAAGAAAACCTGGCGATTGCAGCCGACGAAGGGTAAGTGGGAAACCCATCCGGCGGCCCGTCTGTTTCAAACGTTGCGCATCCTCGTCAACCGCGAACTGGGCAACCTGGAACACCTGCTCCGAATTCTGCCCGCCACTCTACTTCCGGGCGGTCGAGCAGCGATCATCAGCTTCCACAGCGGCGAAGATCGACGCGTGAAGGCGGCATTTCGACAAGGGTTCGAAACGGGCGTGTACGCAGCCGTGGCTGAGCACCCGATGCGACCGACGCTTCAGGAACGTACGACCAATCCGCGCTCCCGATCGGCGAAATTGCGCTGGGCTCGCATTCCTTAACTTGGGCCAGCCACGCTTTGTCGCGCCCGCTCGGCGGCTTCGCGGCGTTGCTCCGTCTGATTGCCACAAAGCCTTTCCAGAAAAGCCTTTCGCCAATTTCACCTGGCGCCGATGCACAACCTGTTTTCGTGAGCTATTGTAGAATAAGGGTTAGTGCATACGAGTAACCTTACGCCGTGAGACCCAAGGTGAGCCGGTACAAATGTTCGCTCCTTATCGTGGATGATGAACCCGCCATCCTCGATACCCTGACGATTCTCCTTTCCAACGAGTTCGACGTGCTCACGGCGGACTGCGCAGCCGCCGCGCAAAAGCATCTCGAAAAACGCGAAATCGATCTTATTCTCACGGACCAGAAAATGCCCGGAATAACGGGCGTCGAATTGCTCGAATGGGTGAAAGCCCATTCCCCGAAGACGATTCGCCTGATGATGACCGGCTTCGCTGAACTTGAAGAGACGATCAGCGCGATCAACAAAGGGCAGGTGTTTCGGTTTCTGTTGAAGCCCTGGCAAACCGACAATCTACTCGACGTTCTTCGCACCGCCGCCAAGACGTTTGTCCTCGAGCGCAGCCACGAGCAGCTGTTGGACGAGCTTCGTCATCTGAACGAAAAGCTGCGCGACATGAACCTGGAACTCGAAAAGCGCGTTGCCGAACGCACGAAGTCGTTGGAAGAAGCCTATCACGAGCTCGAGCACAAAAACAAGATGCTCGAAAAGCTGGCCCTGACCGATCCGCTCACCAATCTGCCGAACCGCCGAGCCATGGATCGCCTGGCGGAGCGCGAGCTGCGCCGCCGCGAACGCTATCCGGGTCCTCTCGCGATCGGCATGATCGACGTCGATCACTTCAAGAACATCAACGATCGCTACTTACTGCCCGGCGGCGACAAGGTGCTTATCGACCTCGGCCGCTGCCTGAACGGCTCTGTGCGCACGGTCGATTTTGTCGGACGCATCGGTGGCGAAGAGTTCATGGTCATCGCCCCGGAGACCGACATGGAAGGCGCTTTGGTTCTCGCCGAGCGCATCCGCACATCGGTCGCAAACAACATGTTTCATTACAAGGACGAGACTGTTCCGGTCCGCGTCAGTGTCGGCTTCGCTGTGGCGGGGCCCGATATTGTCACCGACTACGAAACGATGAAACACTTGGCCGCCGCCGCTCTCGCTGAAGCCAAGCACACCGGCCGCGACAAATCCGTCATCAAGGCGCTGCCGAAGCTCCCTTTTGAACAGGCCGGCTGAGCGCCGGCGTATCGAATCCCTCGCTTACGCTTCCGGCTCAGAAACGGCGGCCAACACTTCTTCGATCTGCCGAACGACGAACGTCAACGATATCGCCGCCATCTGAAAGTTGGTGTGGTCGGAAACGCGCAGGAAGTTCTGATGAAAGAACTCCGCTGCTTTTTTCAGTCGATGTAGCTTGTTGTTCGCTCTGCGAACGTACTCCGCGGCATCGCGCCGCTGCAAGCTCGGCTCCAAGGCACGCGAGTAATCGAAGATCGCCCGATGAACGTCGAGCATCTCCTCATCGTTCTGCACTTCGTCGGCATGCTTCAGGAATTGCCGGACCATCCACGCATGGGCGAGAATGAGGTTGATGCGATCCATGGCGGCGACGGAGGTCATTTTTGAACCCGGCTGTTTACGTTTAGCGCTCGCAAAGCGCGTTCGATTGCGGTATGCAAGCGCCAACCCCGCGCGAACGCAAAACGTAAACAATCACTGCTGTAAATCCCTGATGTTCTGCTCGATCGTCGCGATCTGCTTCTGCAAATCGGCGACCAACGCCCGCTGTTGCTCGACGACTTCCGGTGGCGCGTTCTTGACGAAGCTCTCGTTCTTCAACTTTGCCTCGGCGCCGGCGAGTTGCTTCTTCTTGTCGGCAAGCTGCTTGTCGAGCCGCTTCGTCTCGGCGGCCGGGTCGATCAGCCCAGCAAGCGATACGTACACCTCGAACTCCGGCGTCACGTGGCTCGCCGGCTGCGGCGGTTTCTTCACGTCAGGTCCACACTGAAGCTCGCCCACGCCGGCCAGCAGCTTGATGAACGGCGCCAGCGTGGCGAAGTTACTCGCGATCGCCGGGCCGCACTTCACGAACGTGTCGAGCGGCGTTCGCGGCTCGATGTTGTAACGATTGCGCACCTCGCGCACCGAGCGCACCAGCTCCTGCATGTGCGCGATGTTTCCCTCGATCGCCCCATCGCGCCAATCCGCCGGGAACTCCGGCCACGGCGCGATCACCACACTCTCCGTCGCGGGTTCCGGCCCAGGCAATCCTCGCTCGAATGCCACGTCGTTGAGGGCGCTCCAGATCGACTCCGCAACGAAAGGCATGATCGGTTGAATGAGCCGCACGATGGCGTCGAGCACACCGACGAGGACGCGCTGCACGGTATTTCTATCAGTGTCGGACTGCCCATAGTGCCGGTTGATGGCAGCGATGATCTGCTCCCGAGGCGCTAGCACCGGCTGGATGTCCTTCTCCAGGATGAACTGCAACTTTGTGAGCGTGTCGAAATCGGTCGGATCGCTCACAGCGATTTGCAGCGACCGACCATCCAGCGACAGCGGAATGATCACGTTTTCGCGTGCCATCCCCTCCGGCACCAATTCGAGCACGGCTGGTGGAATCGTCACGTCGGTCAGTTTGACGGATTTCACGTCGATGAAAGCGGCGAGTGTTCCATCCTTCATCCTTCCGCCTTCATCCCTCCGAAGGCGTCCCTTCGCCATCTCCAAATACCAGTCGCAGAACTCCGACCAGATGAAGTCGTACAGTGTCCGCACTGCATCGCTGAAGCGGAATCCTTCGAGCTGTTCCGTCACGTCCTTCGTCGCCGACGCGAGCCGGCTCAGGATCCAGCGGTCCTCCAGCGGCAGCTCCTCGCGCCGAATTGCCTGCGGCGTGTAGCCGTCGAGGTTCATCAGGATGAAGCGGGCCGCGTTCCAGATTTTGTTCGCGAAGTTGCGGCCAATCTCGAAGCGCTCCGACGCCTGCTTGGCCGTCTTCAGGTCCGGATCGTCCGAGGGCCACGGGCCGCCGGGGCGGAACGGCTGCTTGCAATTCGGGCACGCCAGCTTCTTGGTCCGCATGTACATGTGCTCTTGCTTCACCGGCACCAGTGCATCGCAATGCGGGCACACATTCGCCACCGGCATGCGCGCGTCCTGCGTCTCCGTCGAAATCTGCATGATGAGGAACCGCAGCGCGTCGGCCCCGTATCGGTCGATAATGTCGAGCGGATCGACGCCGTTCCCCTTCGATTTCGACATCGTCTCGCCGAAGCCGTCCATCAGCTTGACGGTGATGTACACCTGATGGAACGGCACGTGATGCAGGTTGTACAACCCCGCGATCACCATGCGAGCCACCCACAGCGTGATGATGTCGCGCGAGGTCACGAGCACGCTGGTCGGATAGTAATACTCCAGCTCCGGCGTCTTCTCCGGCCAGCCGAGCGTCGAGTGCGGCCAGAGCATCGAGCTGAACCAGGTGTCGAGCACGTCGGGGTCTTGCGTAAATCCCACGGCTTCTAGTTGCCGCTCGAGTTCCTCGTGGCCGGGCGAGACGCATAGACGAACGGTCCACGCCATTGAATCTGCTGGTTTCTCGGCCTGCATCCAAACATGATCTGCAATGTCTTCGGATATCTGCGCGTGGTCCCTATTTTCGAACGCAGGAAAAAGTGCGCCGGATTCATAATAGGATGGAAAAATCGCTTGGTTGCCAGCCAAGCGGGTACTCACCATCTCGCTGTAATCCTCAAATCGCTTGGTCCACACCGGAATGCGATGGCCCCACCAGAGTTGGCGGCTGATGCACCAGTCGCGCTTTTCCGCGAGCCAATCGAGGTACGAATTCTTGTAACGCTCCGGGAAGAACTGCACGTGCCCGTTCTCGACGGCTTCCATCGCCATGCGGGCCAGGCCTTTTCTCCCCTCTCCCGGGGGGAGAGGGGAGGAATCCCCCATCTTCACGAACCACTGGTCGCTCAGGTACGGCTCGATCGGCGTCTTCGAGCGATCGCTGTACTTCAGCGGGATCACGCGCTCCTCTTTGCCCTCGAACAGGCCGAGCGCCTCCATGTCAGTAACAATGGCTTCGCGGGCCTTGTAGCGATCTAGGCCCGTGTACTTGCCGCCGTTCTCGTTGATGGTGCCGTCGGGGTTGAGGATGTTGATCATGCCGATGTGCGGATTGCGCGTGTAGCAGGCATAATCGTTCGGATCGTGGGCCGGCGTCACTTTCACGCAACCGGTGCCGAGCGTCGGATCGGCGAGCAGCGCGTCGGCGATGATCGGGATATCGCGGTTCACGAGCGGGATGTGCACATGCTTGCCGATGAGGTGCTTGTAGCGCTCATCGGACGGATGGACGCAGACGGCGGTATCGCCGAGCATGGTCTCGGGGCGGGTGGTCGAGAATGAGATGTAAAGGGGCGAGTGGTGAGGGGCGAGTGCCGCATTTTCCTCGCCCCTCGTCCCTTGTCCCTCGTCCCTCACTGGATATTTGAACGTCCAAAATCCCCCCTTGGTGTCCTCGGTGTACGTCTCATCGTCGGCCACGCTCGTTTGCAACGACGTGTCCCAATTCACGAGTCGCTTGCCGCGAAAAATCAAGCCCGCCTTGAACATATTGAAGAACGTTTCGCGCACAGCCCTCGCGCAGATGGGATCGAGCGTGAAGCGCGTGCGGGCCCAGTCGCACGAACAGCCGAGTTGTTTGAGCTGGCCGAGAATGCGGGCTTCGTACTTGTCCTTCCAGGCCCAGATGCGCCTCACCAGATCCTCGCGGCCAATCTCGTGGCGAGTCTTTTTCTCCGTCTGCATGATGAGCCGCTCGACCACGGCCTGGGTCGCGATGCCGGCGTGATCGGTGCCGGGCATCCACAAAGCGTTGTAGCCCTGCATGCGGCGCCAGCGGATGAGCACGTCTTGCAACGTGTTGTTGAGGGCGTGCCCCATGTGCAGAGCGCCGGTCACATTCGGCGGCGGAATGACGATGGTGAACGGTTTGCGCGAATCGGGCCTGGAGTGAAAGTAGCCTCGCTCGTCCCAGAACGCGAGCCACTTCGCTTGTGCTTCCTGCGGGTTGTAGGCCTTGGCAAGTTCCATTGTTCCTTCCAATCTCCTTAACCGGCTATGCCCGAAAATGATGCCACGAGCAAAACGATCTCGCCACCATATAGACAAACAAATAGACCTGCAACCAGGACGCTGATCGCAATGAGATTTACCCAATATGCACTGTCGCCAAGATCCGTTTGACGTTCGTGCATCGCTTCGCCCATCCTCAACGGTCCGGCAAGTTCGGCCCTCCGCCGAACATCACGATGATCAACCCCAAAAAACCAGGTCCATACAGAACGAAAAAGGCGCCGAGCAGTGCGAACGCCAGGCCGAAGCCAACGAGGTTGACCCAGAACATGGCGCGATCGGTCGAATCGGAGTCGGCGTCGGACATGTCAAAAGCCTCTTGTTTACGTGTAGCGCTCGTGCGGCGCCATGTGAGCGCCAAACGTAAACAGTCATTGCTCCTCGTCCTTGAATAATTTGTACTCAAAGCTGTCCGCCAACGCTAGCCAGCTTGCTTCGATGATATTCTCGCTGACGCCGACCGTGCCCCAGACATCCGTGTGATCGCGCGATTCGATGACGACGCGCACCCGCGCGGCCGTGCCTGCCCGGCTGTTGACGACGCGCACCTTGTAATCGACAAGTTGCATCTGGGCCAGGTTCGGATACGCGTCCTGCAAGGCCTTTCGAAGGGCAGCGTCGAGAGCGTTGACGGGACCATCACCTTCCGCCACCGTGTGCTCTATGACATCGCCGATGCGGATTTTCACGGTCGCCTCGGTTGACAGCCCCCTCACCCCCGGCCCCTCTCCCCCGGCCGGGAGAGGGGAGGAAACCGTCTCTACGCCAACGCGATACGCAATCCGTTCGAACTTGGGCCGATAGACGCCGAGCGCTTTCTTGACCAGCAGATCGAATGACGCCTCTGCCGCTTCGAATTCGTAGCCCTGGTTTTCAAGGTCCTGCACCATGTCGCGTAGCTTGACGCTTAGCTCCTTGTTGTTTGCAATTGCATATTTCGCGGTCTTCGTAAGGATATTCGCTTGCCCGGACAGTTCGCTGATCAAGATGCGACGCTCATTGCCGACAAGGACAGGGTCAATGTGCTCGTAGCTGGCAGACACGCGCGCGACGCCGTGAGCGTGCATGCCGCCTTTGTGAGCGAAAGCGGACGTGCCGACGAATGGTTGGTTGTTGCGAAAGTTCATGTTGGCGATTTCGTACACATAGCGCGACAGCTCCGTCAGATGCTGAAGACTTCCCGGCTGGAGCACGTCGTAGCCGAGCTTGACCGTGAGGTTGGCGATGATGGCGACGAGGTCGGCGTTGCCACAGCGTTCGCCGATTCCGTTGATCGTGCCTTGCACCTGCGTCGCGCCCTGAGCGACGGCGACAAGCGAGTTGGAAGTCGCCACGTCACAGTCGTTGTGGCAGTGGATGCCGAGCGCCACGCCGGGGAGTCCTTGGCGAATCGTGGCGACCCGTTCGGCGACATCGCCCGGCAGCGTGCCGCCATTGGTGTCGCACAGGATCACCATCTTGGCGCCGCCGTCAAGGGCTGCCTTCAATGTCTTGAGCGCGTATTCGGGGTTCGCCTTGAAGCCGTCAAAGAAATGCTCCGCGTCGTAGAGCACCTCGTCGACGTGCGCCTGCGATTTGCAGTAGCGCACCGAGTCGTTGATCATGCGCAGGTTCTCGTCGAGCGTCGCGCCGAGCACCTCGGTCACGTGCATGTCCCATGTCTTGCCGACGATGGTGATGACGGCCGCACGCGAATCGACCAGCGCCTTGAGGCAGACATCGGCTCCGGGGTCGCAGTTTTTACGGCGCGTCATGCCAAACGCGGCGACCTTGGCGTGCTTGAGCTTGAGCTTGCGGATTTCCTGAAAGTACTCGAAGTCCTTTGGATTCGAGAGCGGGTAGCCGCCTTCGATGTAATCGACGCCTATTTCGTCGAGCTTTTTCGTAATGAGCAGCTTGTCCTGGAGCGAGAAGTTGATCCCTTCCCCCTGGCTGCCGTCGCGCAGCGTCGTGTCATAGATTTGGATGCGTGTCATGATTCACCACGAAGCCCTGGGATCAAACAAAAAAGCCCTGGACATCAATCCAGGGCCGTCAACATCGCTGGCAACGATAACGCCACCTCAGCCCCGGAACCATCGAACATCGACACGCACTCCCTGCGCGGCGTCAATGGCGATCGGGATCAGGGATTGAATCACTCTGGTCATGATGGAATGTTAGCAGAAAACTCGACCAGCGTCCAATCGCCCGTCGGGCCATGTTCCGCGCAGAACATGGGTCGAAAAAAACGCGTCGGAAAACAACGGACCTTGACACCTCGCACGGGCGTCGTTGCATCATGACAACTTTTTCGCAAGCACTGTCCGCGCTTCTTCCAGCACCGAAATTAGGCGTGCCAGGGACTCGCGGTTCGCCCATTCGCTCAGTTTGTCGATGTCCGCGCGAAGACGACGAACCGCTGATTCACGTCCCAGGAAGGGTCTGTCGTCCAATCGCACTTCCAACGCAGACGTATGCGCGAACACATCCCCCGACGTAGTCCAGCCCGCCCGTTCACCGCCTAGGCATCGCGCGGCAATCCAGCCGCTTTCTTGCGGCGCGAACTCGCAGTCAACCGAATGTGAAGCTGACGACGCTATCGGTTCACCATTCCACATGATCTGAATCTTGTCGTACGAAGCCAAACTCGTCGCCTCTGCATGTACGCGTAAGGCCTGGCCACTAGCTGGCCGGAGTGGCCCGATTGCAGGCTTACCGTCAAGCGTCCATTGCAGCAGCGGCCCGTTCGTCACGAACGTCTTCCCGGATCGAATCGATTCGATCCACGCCGAGTACGTCGGCGCCTGGTCCGATTGAACGAAAGCGTACGTCCTCATGCCGCCGAGCAGCGTTTCATTGCTCTCCTTCGCACTCGCCCCAACAAGCGGCAGAAACACACCTACGTCAAGGAGAGCGTAGTAGTCGACAAGCGAGTCGAGCTTTGAGTCCTCGAAAGATGTCAGCTCAAAAGCGTCGATGTCGCCGAGCACGGCGTTCGCCAGCGTTTCGCCGACACCATGGCCAACCCAACGGAAGTTCGGCGCCGTCCATACGACCAGCCCTTTCTTACGATGGCACTGGCCGCACCAATCCGCGAGCGTCCAGTTCGCATCGTCAAAAGTCAGCGGATACACGACGCGATGACAGTGCAGCAACCCAAGGCTGCCGAGTTGCGGACTCTCATTGAGCGTGTTGACCGCAACGCCGCAATTGCTCGTTTCTCGCGCGAACGCTTGCCCACTGAACGACAGCAGGTTCGGAACCGCTTTGTGCTCGGCACGGTCGTGGAGAAATGTCTCCTTTGCCAGCAGGTTGACAACAGCCAAATCCTCCGCTTGCCCCTCAAGCAGCGCCGCGTCCGGCGTCATGTAGTGGACGCGCGTGTCGCCGGAGTACCAGCCGAGCTTGCGCATGTCGCACCAGCGTTCGATGGTAAACCGCAGCGACATCTTGCCGGGGATGAGCGTGACGGCTTCGTCGATCGGCTTGTACTCGGGGCCTTTGCTGATCTCTACGTGCAGTTCGCCCGGCGGCAGGAGGATTTCACACGTGCCGTCGATGTAGCACCATTTCTTGGCGCCGATCAGCACATTGCCGCCCACATCCTGGTTGACGCCGGTCGCGAATTCCGTGAGGCGGCCATGCGGGGCGTAGTAGGTCCCGCTGGCGTCGGTGATGCGCAAGCGCACGGGCGTCGCTTGCCCCGTGGCGGCGTCGTTGATGCGAAGATGGACTTGTTGCATATTCTTGAGATTTCCGCATGCGGCTTCGCGTTCGCATGGCGCCATGCGAACGCGAAGCCGCATGCGGTGTTTATCGATATTTCGCGCCGGCGCCATCGAGTATTTTCTTGAACGCCGCCACTGCCTTCGGGAACAACTCCGGGCCCGTGACGCCGCCCGTCGGACCGCCGCCCAAGAGATGCGGCTCGAGCGTTGCGAAACCGTCGTAGCCCATCGTGACGGCGTCGGCGATCACCTCGGGAATGCGGCCCTGCCCTTCGCCGGCGAGAGATCCGTGCTCTGCTTTCGCAATCCAGTCTTTGATGTGGAAGTGCACGAGGAACGGTTTCGACGCCAGCCAGCCTTGCCAGGGATCATAGCCGCAGAAGACGAAGTTGGCCGGGTCGTGCACGGCGCCGATGACAGTCGCGGGGAATTTCGCTCGCAGAGTCGTCATCAAGTCGGTGACGCGCTCAGGCGAGTCGCCGTAGATGCGATGCTCGTTTTCGTGAACAAGCCGAACGCCCGCTCTGGCCGCCAGCTCACATTTTTGCGTCATGCGTTTCATCACTTCAGTGCGCCATTTCGACCAGTCGCCGTCGAAGTTGTCGGGCGGATAGTAGCTGAAGATACGGATGTTCTTGACGCCGAAGACACCGCACAAGTAGATGGCGCGTTTGAATCTCTCCAGGTGCGGCTCGAACGGATCGTCGATCTTGATCTTGCCGATCGGCGACCCGATGGCGCTTAGCCAGAAGCCCTCCTTGGTCAGGAGCGACTGAAACTCGCGGATTTGCAGATCGGTGAGCGCCAGCACATTCGTGCCCAGAATCGAGCGAAACTCGATATGGCGAACGCCGCACGCTTTGAGCACATCGACCTGCTTCTTCGGATCGGGATCGATTTCGTCGGCGAAAGCACTGAGGATGAACATGATATCGTCCAGAGTATCTTGGGACCTGTTTGGCGTTCGCGCGGCGCCGCGCGAACGCTAAACGGGGCGGGCAATTACGAGTCGGCCTTTTTCGGCGGCGGAGGCGGCGGCGGTGGAGGCGGGATGAAATCGCCCTGCACTCGCGTCGGGATAATCACGATCGTCTCGGCATTGAGCGCTTGCAGGAATGCGGCCGCGGGAGGGACATTGTTGCCGCTGACCGCAACGACTGCGCCCTTCTTGAGGCGATTCAGCACGTCGTCCGGCGCGATCTTCTTGCCGCCGGCCGTCATGAATCGGTTGTCCTTGATGGCGTGAGCAACCATGCGCATCTCCATGACAGGAACACTTTCGGTTACAGTCCTTTTGAACACCATGCCGTTTTGCATCACTTCAACTTCTTTTGTCACCTCG
Organism: Planctomycetota bacterium; assembly: GCA_016872605.1. Taxonomy (GTDB): domain Bacteria; phylum Planctomycetota; class Planctomycetia; order Gemmatales; family Gemmataceae; genus SIAQ01. The sequence goes on along the minus strand of VGZI01000007.1, from coordinate 19,370 downwards.
ACGAACCGCGTGACCGTTTCGACAAACACGAAGTTGCCCCTGTCTCTGTCAACTTCAGCAACAATCTTGAGCGACGGAGGCAGCGACGGTGGCGGCGGCAGCTTCGGCACGCCCTGGGCAGAACTGATGTTCGCCAACGCCAGGCTCGCCAAGACGACGGCAAGGCATCGCATGATTGGCTCCAAAAATAGGAAACGGATTCGGCTCAACCGCCTGAGCCGCAAATACTACGGCATTTGAACGATGGCAAGTCTGGCTTTCGCCGCGATGAATTTCCGCTCGCCGCTGGCAAAACGGATCTTCAGCTTGCGAAGCGCACCGTGCCCGCTGACCTCGGTGATGCGTCCCACACCGTGAACTTCGTGATGAACCAGCACACCGACTTCGTAGTCGCCGGATGATGCGGACTCCTCCAGTCGCTCACGCTCCCGGTTCGCCGAAGGCTCGCGGCTCTCCACACGCTCCCGACTCGTGGCGAATCCTGTGTCGTACCATCCTTGGCTGGCTCCCGTGGTATGGCCCCGCCAGGCGTCTGCCGCCGCGGAGGTGCGACCGCTGCTTGCCGACAGGTCGATCGCTTCCATTCCGTCGCTCGGCAATTCCTCCAGGAACATGCTCGGCACCGCGTAGAGCGTTTGGCCGCGAAACTCGCGCATGCGGGCATAGCTAAGATATAGCTCTTCCTGAGCGCGCGTGATGCCGACGAACGCCAGCCGCCGTTCTTCTTCGAGTTCCTCGTCGCGCGTCAGGCTACGCTCGTGCGGCAAGATCCCCTGCTCCATCGCCATCATATAGACGACTGGGAACTCCAAGCCCTTGGCAGCGTGCAAAGTCATGACGGCGACGCAATCTTGCTTCTCGTCCCAGCCATCCACATCGCTGGCGAGCGTGATATTCTCCAGGAAATCCGCGATGGTGCGACTCTCGTCCTCGGCATGAAACTGATGCGCCGCGGTAATGAGTTCCTCGATATTCGCCAGGCGTTCTTGATCCTCCGAATCGGTCGACTCCTTGAGCATGCGGCGATACCCGGAGCGATCGATTACTTGCCGCATCACTTCATCGGGCGTCGCTTCGAGAACGCTTCGTAACTCACTCATCATGTGAGCGAACGCCCGAAGTCCGTTGACGGCCTTGCCGCGTATGGCCGGAATCTTGTCGACCTGTCCCGCGGCTTCGAGAAGGCTCATCTCGCGCGGCTCAGCGTATTTTTGCAAGTGCTCCAGCGATGTTTTGCCGATGCCTCGCGCCGGCTCGTTGACGGCACGCAGGAACGACAGGTCGTCCTTCGGATTGAGCAACAGGCGCAAGTACGCCAGGATATCGCGGTTTTCCTTGCGTTCGAAGAAGGCGACACCGCGGACGATCTGGAATGGGATGCGTTGCCGCACGAATGCCGCTTCCAGGTTGCGCGACAGGGCATTGATGCGCAGCAAGATGGCGAAATCGCGGTAACGGCGTTTCGTGGTTGGCTCGGCCTCCTCATCCCCGGCCACTCTCCCCCGGAGGGGCGAGGGGAGCGATTCTCCTTCCACCGCCAGGCGAATGCGCTGCGCGATCAGGTCGGCTTCCTCCATGCCGGTCTCGAACAACAGCACGCCGACCGGTTGGCCTTCGTCCTTGGCCGTGTACAGCGTTTTCGGCTTCCGCTTCTTGTTGTGCACGATGAGGTGATCAGCAACGCGAAGAATCGCCTTGGTGCTGCGAAAGTTCTCTTCCAAAGCGATGACCCGAGCATTCGGAAAGTCGCGTTCGAAATCGAGAATGTTGCGAATGTCGGCCCCGCGCCACCGGTAAACCGACTGATCCGGATCGCCAACGACGCAGAGATTCGGATAGTCGATCGTCAAGCCACGAGCGATCGCGTACTGAGCCCGATTCGTATCCTGGTACTCGTCGACCAAGACATAACGAAAGCGCGAATCAAGTTCGGCGCGAATCTCTTCGTTGTTCTTGAGCGCCAACGCGGGCCAAAGGAGCAGGTCGTCGAAGTCGACCGCATTGGCGTCGCGCATCTTCTTTTCGTAGACCGGATAGACCTGAGCGACAACCTGCGTGAAGTAATCGTTCGCCTTCTCCGCGTAGGCGGGCGGCAAGAGCAGTTGGTTTTTGGCCTTGCTTATCGCGCCTTGGATCGTATCGGGCGTAAAGCGCGTGCTGTCGATTGCTGCCGAGTCGAGGGCCAATTTTACCAGCCGAACGCGGTCGTTCTGATCATAGATCGTGAAGTTGCGGTCGAGGCCCAGCCGATCGGCGTATTGTCGCAGGAGCCGCACGCCAAGGCTATGAAACGTGCTGATCCAAACGCTATGGCCCGGAAGCATGGCGGCAACGCGCTGCTTCATCTCGGCGGCCGCCTTGTTCGTGAATGTGATCGCCAGGATCTGATAAGGCCGAACACCTTGATGGATGAGGTTGGCAATGCGGCAGGTGATGACGCGCGTCTTGCCGCTGCCCGGCCCGGCGAGCACCAACAGCGGCCCCTCCGTGTGAAGCACTGCCTCGCGCTGGGCCTCGGTCAGGCTCGCCAGCATCTCCTCAAACTTCTGCGGCATCGTGCGGGTCTCCTTCGTGCGTCCTGTGGGCCTTCTCGTCATTGTAGGCAATGACGCCGCTGAACGCTCGTCACCGCGATGACAGCCACACCACCACGCACGCCCCGAATGCGCAGAAGAAGACTGCACCGATGGCGAGCGTGCCCAGGGCGATGAGCCAAACGTGCGGTTCGATGCGGTCGACTTCGTCGAAAATGGTTCGCGACAGCACCTCCTCTTGCACGGGTTTTTCTTCCGCCTCGACGTGAAACAGCACGGCGTCTGCGGTTGCTTCCTTGGCCGACGGCTCCGGAGCAGTCCAGCCATCCACAAAGGCGTTGACACACTCAGTAAACTCCGGATCGCCCGGTTGGTCGAGCGGCCTCTCGTTGCCGCTCCGCCAACTCGCCAAGACGGCGCCAAGCTCCGCCGCTGACGCGAAGCGATCGCCCGGCGCCTTGGCCAGCAGTTTGTTGACGATCGCCGCGAACGTCTCGGGCACTTCCGGATTGATGCTTCGGATCGGCGTTGGCGTCTCGTGGCGATGCGCCTTCACTTTTTCTTGGTTAGTCCCTGTGGGAAATGGCGGCCGGCCGGTCAGCGTGAAGTACAGACAACAACCGAGCGCATAGAGGTCGGCACGGCCGTCGATGTCGGTCGGATCGCGTGTTTGCTCCGGGGCCATGTAATCGATCGAGCCGACGATGTAGCCGCGCCCACCGACCACCTCGATGTCGTCGACCTCTTCGCCTTCGGTGTACGCCAGCCCAAGGTCCAATACCTTGGCGTGATCGTACGGAGTCACCATGATGTTGGACGGCTTTAGGTCGCGATGGATGACGCCTTGCCGATGCGCTTGCTCCAGTGCCGACGCAACCTCGGCGAACAGATGGGCCGCCCGCGCCACGAGCAACGTGCCCTGCGACGACACCATGCGAAACAGTGTCTTGCCGGGAATGAACTCCATGGCAATATAGTGGACGTTTTTGATAACGCCGGTTTCCAGCGTTCGAGCCAGGTGTGGATGCTGCACTTTCTGTGATAATTCCATTTCGCGCTGGAAACGAGCGACCAGGCGTTCTTCACGCTTTGCAGCGCGAGGCGGAAGGATCTTGAGCGCGACGTGTTGGTTATTGCGCGTGTCGAACGCCAAATAAACGCTCCCCATGCCGCCACGGCCCAGCGGCGTCAAGATGCGAAAAGACCCGAGCATCAACCCTAAACTGATGCCTTGATGCAGTTTATACGCCTGGAATCGCGTCAACTGCCGGTGCGCCACCAGGTGATCGGAGATCGCAATGACGTCGTCCCGGCGTTCCTTCGGCAGCGAGCGCAGCGTCTTCTGCATTTGCTCCCGATCGAGCAAACCGCTCCGCAGAACCTGCCGCAGAAAATTGTCAACCGCCGACAAGAATGGGCTCCACGATTTCCATTAGCTACGCCGCAAGCGACGAGGTCAGGTCTCGCCCGTCTCCGGCGCCGGTGCGGACGCCTGTTCGGAAGCAGTCTCGGCTTGCGCCTCGCGCAAGCGTTCACCTACGGATCGCGATCTCGGCCGGCGACGCCGACGCTTGCGCAGCACCGGAATCACTGGGCCGTTCTGCTGCATCTCCGCTCCAAACCGCGTCACCACGTACGTTCGGCTGCGCTCGTCGATCACCAGTTCCAACAGTCCTTCCTTTTGCGCATCCAGCAACAACTCGCTGAAGCTGCGATAGCCATGATACGTCTCGTTAAACGATGGCTTCTTGCGCTTCATCGTGTCTTTGACCATCGACGCGCCGAGCTTCTCCTTGTTCTCGCGCCGTAGCGCCAAGCATGACTCCATCAGCAAGCTAAAGGCCTTCTTCTTCGTCTCGGGCAAACTCGCGGGCAACGACGGCGCCATCGTTGGCGCCTTGCCGAGGTCTTCGTAGTAAATGAACTCGTCGCAATTGTCGCGCAGCAGTTCCGACGTCGAATCCTGCATGCCAAGGCCGATGACGTGTTTGCCGTTCTCCTTGAGCTTTGACACGAGCGGTGAAAAATCGGAATCGCCGGAAACGATCACGAACGTGTCGATGTGCTCTTTGGAATAAGCCATGTCGATGGCGTCGACGACGAGCCGGATGTCGGCGGAGTTCTTTCCCGTCTGCATGCGCTTGGGTATCTCGATCAACTCGATCGCCGCCTCGTGAAGCGCTTGCGTATACGGCGAAAATCGGCTCCAGTCGGCGTACGCCTTCTTGACGACGATTTTTCCCTTTTCAACCAGCCTGGCCAGCACGCGACCGATATCGAAGCGATCGCGCCGGTTCTGGAACCCAAGAGCGAGGTTCTCGAAGTCGATGAAGACGGCAAGTGACGAGTCATTGTCTGGCATGGTGTCCTCCTGGCTTGCGTTTAGCGTTCGCATGGCGCCATGCGAACGCTAAACGTGAACAATCCATTATTTCGGCCAATACACTGCGAAACCATCGATCGTCAGATGGATGCGATAGAGTGACTTGCCGGCGGTGACGTAGAGCATGCGACGATCGTCGCCGCCGAAGCAGCAGTTGGTCGGCGTCTCGGGCGTTGCGATGAAGTCGATCTTCTTGCCGTCAGCGTTGAAGATGTACACGCCGCCGGTTTTGCCCTTTCCGGCCGTGGCGTAGATGTTGCCCTTGATGTCGATGCACATGCCGTCGATGCCGCGATCGTCGCCGAAGTCGTGTAGGATCTTTTTCTTGCCGACCTTGCCGTCGTCGTCGAGCGCGTAGGCGAGCAGATAGCGATTGCCTTTAGGCGCCGGCGGGCTGTCGGCGAGGTAAAGCGTCTTCATGTCGGGCGCGAGCATGATGCCGTTCGGCTTGGCGACATGGAAGATGAGCTGCGTGACGGTCTTGTCGGGATCGATGCGGTAGACGCTTTCGGAATCGATTTCGCGCGGCTCATTGCCGACGTAACGCGGATCAGTGAAGTAGACGCGGTTTTTGGAGTCGATGACCAGATCGTTGGGGCTATTGAACTTCTTGCCTTTCCAGTTGTCGGCGAGGACCGTGATCGCGCCATCCTTCTCGGTGCGAGTGATGCGGCGATTGCCGCCGGAGTTGGCGCCTTCGCAAGTGACGAGCCGGCCCTTTGGATCGAACTTGTTGCCGTTGGCCCGTCCCGACGGCTTGCGGAACTCGGTCGTCTTGCCCGTGGCCGGATCGAACTTCATGATGCGATTGCCGATGTCGGAGAAATAGACGCAGTGATCGGGGCCATACGCGGGGCCTTCGGTGAACTCGCCTTCGCTCCAGAGTTTTTGGAGCTTGGCGTTCTTCGGGACGATGGTCTCGCCGGCATGTGCGACCATCGGGACCAGAAAAAGGAACGCGACGTATCGCATAATGTCCTCCGCTGGTTTACGTTTAGCGCTCGCGGGGTCCCTTGCGGCGGCGCCATGCCGCGGACGGCGACCTGCGAGCGCTAAACGTAAACGGGTTATTTCTCCACACGCCAGAATTCACCGAACAACCCCGCCGTCGCGACGCTTCCGTCGGACATGCGCAGGATCGCGTAATCGCCCAGACGCGGGTACAGCAGCGCGTTCGTTTTCGCATAATCCGCCGACGGCCAGGTGTGCCCGGTGTTCAGCACCACGTACTTGTTGGGATTGAGCGGGTTCGGGAAGATCAGCACCGGCACATGCTCCGACCCCTTGTATTTCTTGCCGCCAAACTCGATTTCGTCCTTCGTCCACTTGAGCGGCAGCCTTGGCAAGATCTGGGCCAACGTCAGGTTCGACTGCGGATCGCCGAAGAGGATCAGGTTCTTGTCCATGATCTCGTTCGGCGTTACCGCGTAGTCGCCGATGGTGGGAAGCTCGCCGCGAAAGTACTTGGCCCAGTCGTGTCTGAACGCCGTGACCTTGGCATCGACGAATTTCTGCGTGGCCGGATGCCAGGTGTCGCCGCTGCCGAGGACGCAGACGAATGAGTCGACGAAAGCATCATCGATCGGGCCTTGCAACCCGTGAACCTTGACGAGGCGGTCCGTCAATTCGTCACGCTCATCCAGCATTTGCGTGGCTTTCCACTCCTTCCCCTCCCGCTCAAGGCAGATTGCCTGCTCTTTGACATCCAGTTTCTCGCCTCCGTGAAGAAGTTCGAGTGCGACCGTCTTGAGTTCTTGGCCGTTGATGTTGACGACAAATTGCTTTTCTTTCACCGCAGGCCAGGTGAGCAGGAGCCTGCGGACGTTTTCGGTCTGGATGCGAAATCCGTTCGCCGTTTTTTCCGAGTTGACGACGGCTTTTTCATAGTGCCGGTCCAGACGCTGAATTTCGACGCCCGCAACCGACGAGTAGAGAAGCGAGTAAGTGACAAAAGACACCTTGGCCGGAGCTTCGGCCCGGCCCTTGTTTGCATGGCCGGACCAAAGCGCGTTGGCCTTCTTGACCCAATCGGCCGGGAAGGTGTGCTTCAAGCCCGGCGCGATGAGATGGGTCATTGCGTCGATCTTCAACTCCTTCAGGCGCTTCTCGATATTGTCAGCGGCGAGTTTTTGCGGATCATCGGCTCCGGAGTAGGCGACGATTGGGATCATGCGGGCGTTTTCGACGTAGTCGATGGCGTCGTAGATGCGCAGGCACTTTTCCTGGTAATCGGGCAGGTCTTTTTTACCTTTCCAGGCGTAGTCGTGGGTGGTGGTGAAGCCGGCGCCGGGGCCCATGACGCACCATTTGTCGGGGTGATGCAGGCCGAGATGCCAGGTCCCAGCCCCGCCCATCGAGAAGCCGCGCAGGACAATGCGATTTCGATCAGGTTGATGCCCGCCGGCGTACTTCGCCTCGCCTTTGAAGAACGCTTCCATCGCTTCGAAGACGTCGGCTTCGCCGGCCCAGCGATAGGCGTTGTTGCCTCGGCCAAAGATATCGATCTGAATCCAGTCCTGATCGGCCGGCGGTTTCTTCTTACCGTTGTGCGCGTTGAGAAACGCCACCTCGGTCAAACTCGCATTGCGGCCATGCAACACGATATCGACGCGGCACTTCTTCGCCCGATCGGCGCCGCGGTCGAAGCTGAGCGGATAGGTGACGCCGTACGGCTGCGCGGTGCCGTCGATTTGCGAGCGATACGCCCTCAGGACGTTGCGCGTCTGCAAGTGGGTCCAGGGTGCTTGCAACTTGGCTAAATGTTCCGCGCGGAACATTCCCTCGTCAAGGCAATCGAGCGTCCATTTCGCGGAGTCCTTGTTGTAGTACTCCTTGAAGCGAACGATGTTGCGAGCGCCGCGCAGGTAGATTTCGACATCCGGCAACAGGTCGTGCGTTTTCTTGTCTTTTCGCAGCGATTCGATCTTGGCTTCCAGCTGGGCGGTCTTGGCCAGGATTTGATCGAGCACTTCTTGGCTCGGTTCGAAAATCTTGGGCGGATCGAACTTCCCCTTCTCCTTGGGCTTCTGCGCGGCCGCGAATTGCGGACCGGCGACCGCGAACATGAAACCGGCGACGACGAGGAAGGGTAGTGTCTTTTGCATCGTTCTGATCCTTTATGCTTGAACATGTCGATGCGGCTTGCAACAATGATCTACTGAAAATACCGTGCGTTGCGACGGTTCGCAAGGCATTTGCCGTTTACGTTTAGCGATTGCCGAGCGCCGTGCGAACGCTAAACGTAAACACGCGCCGGAGGTGACGCCATGCCATCCCGAATCGTGACCGCCGCCATCATCCTGTTTTGGCTGACGATGACCGGCTGGCTCGTTTACCGTGAAGTCGTTCCGACGATGATTGCGGACGCTTCGCCCACCTACACGCCCGACCTGACCGACGAGATCGGCTCGCCGCAGATTTCTTGGACGATCCTGCATAACGGCAAACGAACGGGCGGAGCAACTTCCCAGGTCATCTCCAATGCCGATCGCAGCTTCACATTCCGCACGGCCTATCGCTTTCGCCAGTTTAGCTATCTGGGCATCGAGATTCGCTCGATTGAAGTGAAGTACAACATCAGCGACGCTGGCAAGTTGCAATCACTCGCCACGAAACACACGATCTTGGCGCCGCTCCTGAGCAAAGATGAGATTCGTTTGGAGATGAAAGGCGCGGTCGCCAACGGCGTCTACCGTCCCACCTTCTTCCTGAACGATGTCGAAGAAAAACTGCCTGATTTTGGCGAGATACGTTTCGATCAGACCGGCAACATCGTCAATCCGATGCACCTGTTCAATCGGCTGCGCGGGTTGCGCGACGGACAAACGTGGAAAGTTCCCAGGCCAGACCCGTTGCAAGGGCTCAAAAAGCAACTACCGGCGGCGTTTGCCAAGCAACTCAGCGGCTCGACGCTCACCGCTGCCGTTTCCGTTGACACGCTCGAGTGGGACCAGCGCGAGGTACAATGCTTCAAGATCGAGTACCGCGAGCTGGGTAAGAAGGACCTCATCGGTCGAACCTGGGTCCGCAAGGCCGATGGTTTGGTGTTGCAGCAGGAACAATCCGAATTGGGAATGAACTTCACTATACAAAGAACGCCGGGACAGTGATCCGAAGCCCAGGGGTGAGGTACTCCGAACCCCTGAGATGATCCCTGAGGTTCGGATACTTCAACTCTAGGCATAGGCCACGCTCATGATCGAACTCATACATGTCAGTAAGAGCTACGGCAACAAGCCTGCGGTCAGCGATCTGAACCTGACCATTCAGCCCGGCGAGTTGTTCGCGTTCCTCGGTCCCAACGGCGCCGGCAAGACGACCACGATCAAAATGATGTGCGGTTTGCTCTTTCCCACCGAAGGCACGATCCGTATCGCCGGCTTCGATCTTGTCGAACGCGGGGAAGAGGCCAGGCAGCAAATCAGCTATGTTCCCGACACGCCATTTCTCTACGAGAAACTGACGGGTCGCGAACTGCTGCAGTTCGTCGCGGACATGTATCAGATGCCGCCGGACAAGGCAACAAAGAAGATCACGGAGATGATCGAGCTGTTCAGCCTGGAATCGTTCGTTGACGATCTGACCCAAAACTATTCGCATGGCATGCGGCAGCGCACGGTGTTCGCTTCGGCGCTGGTGCATGAGCCGTTGGTGCTGATCGTGGACGAGCCGACGGTCGGCCTGGATCCGCGCAGCATTCGCTTGCTTAAGGATGTATTGCGCAACGAGACGCGCCGCGGGGCCACAGTGTTTCTGTCAACGCACTCGCTCGACATCGCGGAGCAGCTTTCCGATCGCATCGGCGTCATCAACAACGGCAAGCTCATCGGCTGCGGCACGCTCGACGAGTTGCGCCAGCGCGCCGACCTGCACGGCTCGCTCGAAGACGTGTTCCTCAAGATGACCGAAGAAGACGCCACGCCCGCGCCGACCGGCGACAAGGCGATTGAAACCGCGATTACGACGTGAGCCGCTTGCGGCTTCGCGCTCGGATGGCGCCGTCCGAACGCGAAGCCGCAAAGGGCGATGAGGCAACACCATGTCCTCCCACGCAATGACCTTCCAACACCTGCGCTGGCAGATCTTGCGCAATACGATGGCGACGCTCTTTTCGCAATCGTGGTGGCAGCTCGTCATCATCGGCGCCTGCTGCGTCGCCATCTGGGTTGTGATCTTCATGATTAGCTGGTTTGGCTTCCATGAGATGAAAACTCAGCCGACCTGGCAACTCCCGCTGGATGGCTCCTTCATGGAGTATCTGTTCGACATCTTTTTCTTCATGTTGACGCTGCTTTTGACGTTCTCCACGGGAATCATCCTCTATAGCAGCTTGTTCTCGGCGCCGGAAAGTCAATTCCTGTTGACGATGCCGATCCCGGATGATGAGATTTTCGCGTACAAGTACCAAGGTGCCGTCGCCTTTAGTAGCTGGGCTTTTGTCCTCATCGGCAGTCCCGTGCTGCTTGCTTACGGGCTGGAGGTCGGCAGCGGCGCTCCGTGGTACTATTACGCCATTCTGCCGGCATTTTTCCTCGGCTTCCTGCTCATTCCCGGCTCGATCGGTTCGATGCTTTGCCTGTTCATCGTGAACCTGCTGCCACGCCATCGCGTGCAACTTTTGGTCGGCACGATTATCGTGGCGATTCTCGGCGCGTGCATATGGTCGATCCTGTGGTTCCGCGAGGCACGCGAATTCGGCGTCGGCACACGCACCTGGTTCGACAACTTGCTCAACGAGCTCAGCTTCTTGGGCGGCAGCCTCGTTCCCTTTCACTGGATGTCGCGCGGCATCAAATACGCGGCCCGCGGCGAACCGGACATCATGGCCTACAACCTCGCCCTGATCTGGAGCCACGGGCTTTTCCTTTACCTCGTCACGGTCTGGTTATCGACCATGCTCTATCGCCGCGGCTTCAATCGCCTGGCGTCGGGCGATTCGATCCGCCAGCGCTACGGCGGGCACTGGCTCGATAACCTCATTCAGCTCCCGTTGTTCATGCTCGACGAGCAAACGCGCATGCTGATCGTCAAAGATTTCCGCGCCTTTCGCCGCGACCCGGCTCAGTGGGCACAGGTGATTATTTTCATCGGCATCGGCTGCGCCTATTTCTTCATGATGCGGCGATTCTACGAGCAAGACATCGGCCGTCCGTTCAAGATCGGCATAAGCATGCTCACCCTGGTCGCCACCTCGTTTCTGATGTGCGCCTACACCGGGCGATTCATCTTCCCGATGTTAAGCCTCGAAGGCAACAAGTTCTGGATCTTGGGCCTTCTGCCCCTTGATCGTTCGCGCGTGCTGATCGGCAAATTCGTCTTCTCTGCGATGGGATGCCTTGCCGCGGGAGGCCTATTGATTCTGTTCAGCAATCTGATGCTGGGCATGGCATGGATCATCGTGGTCGTGCACCTGATCACGATTGTGATCTTAGCGTTGGCCTTCAGCGGGATGGCGGTCGGGCTCGGGGCGATCATGCCGGAGTTCCGTGAGAACGATCCGTCGAAGATCGCCGTCGGTTTTGGCGCTACGGTGAATCTGATGGCCTGTCTGCTGTTGATGGCCGTGGTGATCGCGGCGATTGCCGGGCCGATGCAGTATTTGCACGGCCAAACGCCGGACCACGCCGTGCCCCTTGAAGAGATCCCGCTGTACGTCTGGGCCGGCATGACGGTGGGCATCGGCATCGGCGTCGCCGCGATATGGCTGCCGCTGCGCGCCGGCATCCAAAGTCTTAGGGCGATGGAGTTTTGACTCGCAGCCTGAAGCGTAAGCGACGATCTCGCTTCGCTTACGCTTCACGCTCTGATGGCTGCCCGCACCATGATCTCCGCCGCCCGGTCGATCTCCTCCTCCGTCGTAAATCGCCCGACGCTCAGACGCACCGCTCCTTGTCCAATCTCCGGCGGCACGCCCATCGCGCACAGCACCGGCGATTGCGTGATCGATCCCTCGTGACAGGCCGACCCCGTCGACGCCGCGATCTCCGGCACCTTCTTCAAGAAATCGGCCCCGATTTGACCGAGGATGTTGATGTTGAGCGTGTTCGGAAGGCGCAAATCGGGATGGCCGTTCAAGACGATGCGATCGCCCAGTGCTTGATGCAGCCGATCGTACAGGCGATCGCGCAGTCCCTTCATTCGTTGCGCCAGTGACGGATTCTGCTGAATGACCTCGCACGCCTTGCCTAGGCCGACAATGTACGGCACATTCTCGGTTCCCGCGCGCCGCCCGGCCTCGTGTCCGGCGCCGTGCATGAGCGATTCGATCTTGGCGCCCCTGCGAATGTAAAGCGCCCCTATGCCTTTCGGCGCATAGAGCTTGTGCCCCGCGATCGATAACAGGTCGACGTCCAAGTCGTTGACGTTGACGGGAATTTTGCCGAGCGACTGGGCGGCGTCCGTATGGACGAGGACGCCACGCGCCTTGGCGAACTGGGCGATATCGCGGATGGGCTGGATTGTGCCGACTTCGTTATTGGCGTGCATGATGCTGACCAACGACGTGCTGCCGCCGATGTTGTTCTCGACGGCAAACGGGTCGACGCTGCCATAGCGATCGACGCCAAGCGAGGTGATTTTGCAGCCGAGCCGCTTGAGGAACGCACAGGGCTGAAGCGTCGCCGGATGCTCGATGTCGCTGATGATGACGTGCGGCGAAGTGAACCAGCGAGCAAAGAACCCGGACATGCTGGCGTAGACGGCGCCCTTGATCGCGTGGTTGGACGCCTCGGTCCCGCCGCCCGTGAAGACGATTTCGTCCGGCTGGGCGCCGATCAGGCTCGCGACCTGAGCCCGTGCTCTTTCGACAGCATCATGCGCGGTCTTGCCATAGACATGCGTGCTGGACGGATTGCCGAAGTCGGTTTGCAAATACGGCGTCATCGCCTCAAGCACGGCCGGATCGATCGGCGTGGTTGCGTTGTAATCGAGGTAGATCGGCTGCATTGCAGTATTGTAGGCGAGCCGAGCTCCGTAAGGAGCCGGTTAACGCTATCCGCAACCGGCCGCTCACGCGGCACGACTCGCCGGAGTACAATGGCATTCGACATCAACCTGGCACCTTCGGAGATTTCCCTATGCAGCAGTTCTCGTGGATTCCCTTCATCGCATTACCATTCCTGCTCTTCCCGCCGGATTGTTTCGCCGAAGACAAGAAACCCAGCGACGGCTACGTTAGCCTCTTCGACGGCAAATCGCTCGATGGCTGGATCATTTCCGCGAAAAGTGGCCACTCCAGCAAGAGCAAAAACAAGTCCGGAGGCAAATGGGAAGTCAAGGACGGCTACATCACCGGCACGCAAGACGAACCGGGCAACGGCGGGATCATCATTACGACGAAAAGATACAAGAACTTCGAAGTCGTACTCGAGATGAAAAATGACTTCGGGCTCGATTCAGGCCTCTTCCTTCGCTCGACCGACAAAGGCAATGCCTATCAGTGCATGGTCGATTATTACGAAGGCGGCAACCTCATGGGCATCTACGGCGAAGGACTCGGCGGCTTCCATTTTCGCAACTTCAGCTTCCTGAAAACCCCGGACAAGATCACCGCTGACGTCAAAGGCAAGGACAAGGCCGCCACGCCCCTGCCCCTCTCGCCGGACGATTGGCCCGCATTCTGGAAGCACGGCGAATGGAATGAACTCAAGGCCCGCATCACCGGCAATCCGCCGACTGTCACCACCTGGATCAAGGGCAAGAAGTTCGTCGAATGGACCGACACCCAGAAACGCTACCTCGACATGAAAAACAAAATCCTCCTGCCCGAGGAAGGCCATATCGCCTTGCAGGTGCATGGTGGGGCGCCCGATCGCTTCTTCGGCAAATCGGTGCGCTATCGCAACATTCGCGTCAAGGAGTTGGATTGACGTTCTGGCCCGGCGGGCTCGGATCCTCCGGTTTGCGTTCGGTGACTCCCGTCTCCGGCGACGTCCCCGTGTGGTCCGATGCCTTCACTCCGGTTTCGGGCGCCTTGCCCCCCTCGGCCGACGGCGGCAAGGCGACATCGGGTTCGTCACGCCACGTTCGGAACTGGTCGGACCACGCGGCAATCTGCTCGATGTTGAACTGCTCCTTGCGATTGCGTAGGTCAAAATACAGCACCGACGTCACCACCGCGATGAATGTTTGGCCGAGCACGCTAACCGGCGTCGAAACAAGCTGCACGATGACGAAGTTCTGGTAGTTCATCAGCTGAACCTGTGGAAAAAAACGATTCGGCCCCGGCACCCAGATCGCAAATGGGAAGAACAGCGGCAACGCGATGTTGATCGCCGCGTTCGCCACGCCGATCGCGAGTCCCACCACGAACAAGACGCCGAAAACGTGCCAGAAGAACCCGAACACCAGGTCCCTGCTGCGTCCCAAAGCCCCCATGCCGGACAGATTCTCCATCACGACGACTTGGCTCATGAAAGCCCAGCAAATGAGAAGGTAGATTCCCGGAATACAACACAGAAACAAGCCCAGCATGATTCCCAATCCCATCAGGATGGACGTCCCAAGCAGCGGCAGGAATCGGCCCAGGCCGAACAAAAACGCCTCGCCAATCCCGATCGGCTGATCGAGATACTCTTGCATGACGATGCGCAGCGTCGCCGCCGTTCCAATCGGACCAAGGACGATCATGGGCAGCGCGGCGAAGGTATGGCCGAACCGGGAGATTGCGACCTCCGGCATCATCAGTTGCATCACCAACGTGGGCGACAGGACTATCATCTGAATGAAAAACAAAGCCGGCAATCGCGCAAAGAAGATCTGAATCGCCCGGCTCAGGATTTCCCCGAAAGACATTTCCGTGATGCGAAATCTCATGGCGCCTCGCTTGAACCAGTACCTGCCATCGTGACGCGAAAACGAAGGAATTGTACGCGAGAAGTTGCTGGCGGCTCAACAAAAAAAGATGCATCGCGTCATGTTCGTCAGGTAAGTCCGTCTAGGCACATTCCGGGCCAACGTGATAGAATCATCCCGGTACGATAGGCGAGGATACCCCATGCTCGGCGTTGCGGACGCCCTCAAGATCGTGCTGGAGAATGTGCAGCCGCTCGCGCCGATCGAGGCGGCGATTTCATACGAATCGCTGGGCTTGGTTCTGGCCGAGGATGTTGCCAGCGATCTGGACCTGCCGCCGTTCGACAAGGCGATGATGGACGGCTTCGCGCTACGAGCCGCTGATCTCGTCGATGGCAAGGCAGAATTGACGATCGTCGAGGAGATCCCCGCGGGCAAAACGCCGACTGTGGAGGTGAAGGCCGGCCAGGCCTCGCGCATCATGACCGGAGCACCGGTTCCGCGTGGCATCGACGCCGTGGTCATGATCGAACGCTGTGAGGTCGTCGGCACGCGTGTTCGTACCAACGAACCACGTGTTCGGGCGGGGCTGAACATTCTCCATCGCGGCAAGGAGATGCGCACCGGAGAAGTCGTCCTTCATGTGGGAGCGAGGTTGCGCCCCCAAGAGCTTGGCCTGCTTGCGGCGGTCGGGCGAACGCGCGTTCAATTGCAACCACGGCCGAGTGTCGCCATCGTGTCGACAGGTGATGAAATTGTCGATGCATCGGTCATGCCGTCGGCGGCGCAGATCCGCAACAGCAATGGCCCGATGCTGGCGGCACAAGTTGCCCGTGCTGGCGCGATTCCGCGATTTCTGGGTATCGCCCGCGACGATGTGAACCATTTGCGTGCGCTAATCGCGGAGGGATTGCAAGCCGACATGCTGATCCTGTCGGGCGGCGTGTCGGCGGGAAAACTCGACCTTGTGCCCGGCGTCCTGTCGGAACTCGGCGTCAAGGCGCTTTTTCACAAGGTGGAGATGAAGCCGGGGAAGCCCATTCTGTTCGGAGTGGCCCCCCCCGCTCATGCCCAACGCCTCTCCCCTGGTGGGGCGAGGGAAACAACGGTATTCGGTTTAGCGGGCAATCCGGTGGGATCGATGGTCGGCTTTGAGTTGTTTGTGCGGCCGGGAATCCGCAAGTTGATGACGCTTGAACCGGGGCCGTGCTGGATACGAGCGCGATTGACGAAGGACCATGCGTATCGCACGGATCGGCCGACGTATCATCCGGCTCGTTTGACGCTGACAGATACCGGCTTCACGGTGAAGCCGACGGTGTGGTTCGGCTCGCCGGATTTGCGCGGCGTGTTGTCGGCGAATGCGTTTGTCCTGCTGCCCGAAGGCGATCACAACCACCGCGCGGGCGACACCATGATGGTGCTGCGCGTGGAGGACGAGTAGAACCCCTTTTCGTCTAGCGCCCGCAGTGCGCCAAGGCGATTGCATGGCGCCACGCGAGCACTAATCGAGGAATCGGCGGACGTTTTGTTACACGGAGGTAACCGATGGCAATTGGAACTCCCTGCATGGAAAAGGCAACCACATCGCAATCCCAGCCGATGACGACGCCCGCGGCTGAGCCGGCGCAACCCGACGCGCCGCAGAAGGGGGCCTGGATGTGCGTCGCCGTCGCGGCATCGTCGCCCCTTTTGTTGTGGGCGTGCTTTCAACCGTTGTCCCTGGGCACGTATTTCGGCTGGTTCGCGCTTGCTCCGTTCCTGGTTCTGGTGCGAAACGAATCGCAAGGACTTACCGCGGCGGCCGACCGGCTGACACGGTCATGGCGACACATTCGCGGCCTCGGCTGGCTGGGCTCCCTCATCTCTTCATTGCTCAACCGACCGTGCTTCCCGTATTCTTGTGCGATGCTGTGCGGTCTGCTCTTCTTCGTCCCGGCATTATCCTGGATGCGCGTCGCGGATCGGGCGATGGTCGCGGCCTGGCTGACGCTCAGCGTCTACTGTGCGCTCTACTTCGCCCTAGCGCTCTGGTGCATCCGCTGGCTCGATTCTTGGCGCCTGCCGTTGATCGTGTCGGCGCCGGTCGCCTGGGTCGCGCTTGAATACACGCGTTGCTGGGCGCTGACCGGCTTTCCGTGGTACCTGCTTGCTCACACGCAGCACGATCTTCTGCCGATGATTCAGATCGCCGACTTGGGCGGCGTCTTTGCCGTCAGTTTTGTGGTGGTGGCGGTCAACGCATTCCTGTTCGATTGCGCTTACCAGTCGGTCGACGTGCGACGTTTGTTCGAGCAAAAGGAACTCGACCCCGCCGAGACGTTTTGCAGCGTGGAGACACTCAATCGCGCGACCCTTGCCGACATGTATTTCCGCCGCAACCTCATTGTCGAAGGCGTGGCGCTCATCGTCGTGCTCATAGCGACGTATGCGTACGGCATTCATCGGCTCGGCGAAAACAAGTTTCGCCAGGGACCGCTGGTCTGCCTGTTGCAAAGCAACCTCGATCAGCGTTTGCGCGAGAGTAACGCCGATCGCGACACGAAACGGGTCACGGAGCATTTCACGTCGTTATGTGTCCGCGGCGCATTCAATCACGCTCCGAAGCCGGACCTTTTGATCTGGCCGGAGACCAGCTATCCGAAAGCATTCGTCGATGTGTCCAAGGACCTGCCGATCGAAAAAGTTCCGGAGCATTGGCGCGACGCGACCATCGAGGTGCAGCACGCGCTCAGCGACCTGTCCGGTCGTTACACGCGAATTCCCCACCTTCTGGGCGTGAACGCTCACTTCCTTGACGCGGCGGGGAAGCATCGCAAGTACAACTCCGCAGTTCTCCTCAAGCCGGTTGTTCACCCCAACGGCGAGGTCAAGGCACGCGTCGAGAGCAAGTTCGACAAGGTGCATCGCGTGCCGTTCGGCGAGTTCCTTCCGTTCGGCGATTGGTTTCCGTTCTTGATTTGGCTCACACCCTATGAAGGCGATTTCGGCATTCACGCTGGCGAAAAGCTGACGCGCTTCGAGCTCGGCAAGCATCGCTTCGGCGTCTTGATCTGTTACGAAGACACCGATCCGTTCCTGGCTCGCCGTTACCTCGAACCGAGCGAGGAAGGTCCGCCGGTCGATTTTCTTGTCAACATGTCCAACGATGGCTGGTTCGACGGGTCCGTGGAGCACGAAGAGCATTTGGCCGTCAGCCGCTTCCGGGCGATTGAATGCCGGCGAGCGATGGTGCGCGCCGTCAACATGGGCGTTTCGGCCGTGATCGATTCGAACGGCCGAGTGCTCAAGCCGATAGACGCAGGCAACAAGCCGCCGGAGCCTCCCGTCTGGGTGATCGTCGACGAGCCGTTCCAGCGTCCGGAATTGCCGGTCCCCGAATGGCACAACTATAAAAAGACCCATGGCATTCTCAAGGCAAACGTGCCGATCGATTCGCGCGGGAGTTTCTACGTCGTGTTCGGCGACTGGCTGGCCATCGGTTGCTGCCTCATCCTGGTGGGGCTCACCGTCTGGACGCTGGTGCGCTGGCGGCTCGGCATTTCGACGCTCTCGCCTCAAACGAGCGGCTGAACAAAGGGGCGCATGATGAATCCGCCGTCAGAGGCCGACGCGTCGTTTTGGACGTGGGTGCGTTCGGCGCTGTACATCGTGCTTGTATATGTAGGTATCGTGGCGATGCTGCTGTTTTTTGAAAACTGGCTGGTCTTCCAACCGACGAAAGCAGCGCAGCACTGGCAGCCGCCGCCGAGCCCCGACATCGAGGACGTTGAGCTTGCCGCCGCCGATGGCGCCAGAATCCACGCTTGGTGGTGTCCCGCCAAGGACTCCGATCCCGCGATTCTCTATTGTCACGGCAACGCAGGAAACCTGAGCCACCGCGGCAACTCAATCGTCAAGCTCCGCCAAAAGCTCAACGCTTCCGTCCTCATCGTCGATTATCCGGGCTATGGCAAATCCGAAGGCGCACCGACCGAGCAAGGCTGCTATTCCGCAGCAGACGCGGGGTACGACTGGCTTCTCAGCAAGAAAAAATTCCCACCGACGAAAATCATCCTCTACGGCGGCTCGCTCGGCGGCGGCGTCGTCACGGACCTGGCGAGCCGAAAGGACCATCGTGCTCTCGTCCTCATCAAGACCTTCTCGTCCCTGCCCGATGTCGCGTCCGATTTGTACTGGTGGCTGCCCGCACCAAAAAGCTGGCTAATGAGCAACCGCTTCGAGAGCATTCAAAAGATCGGCTCCATTCGCCGGCCTGTCTTCATCGCTCACGGCACGGCCGACGCGCTCATCCCCTTCGAGCATGGCAAGCGCCTGTTCGCGGCCGCCAATGAACCCAAGTGCTTCTACGAAATGCCCGGCCACGATCACAACATGCCCTTGCCCGACGCCATGTTCACGGCCCTTGACGAATTTCTATCTAAGCACTCCGCGAATTGACTCGTTCAGAGAAGCAAACGTGCAACGCCGTTGACAATCGCTGGCAGGATGAGCGCCGATGAATTGGCGACCAGGAGGATTGATCCAGATTTGCATTGTTTCACCCGATCTGGCACAAAACGGCCTCAATCGGAAGCAACCTTCTCCCCCACTTCAAAGGCTAACGTTCCTTGCTCCAGGCCCAGGTTCCTTTCCCGCCTCCGGTGTCTCGCCTCCACCAA